>JAZURO010000155.1:0-14608 GCA_045606265.1 Eubacteriales bacterium | reverse complement strand
TGAATGATAGTCGATTAACAAGTGAAAGAATGAATGAGCTGATATTCAGATTTGGATAATAAGATGATAGGGTGTATACTGATCTCAACACAACAGAGACAGAGGTGGTGGTTATGAAAGTTGGTTTTCTTTCAATTGGTGTAGGTATTATTTTGCTGTTTATTTCGTTTGTTTGTATTATTGATGAGGTGTGTCGAAAATGAAAAAGTTTATTCTTTTGTTATGTGTTGTTATGTTGTTTATGTGTTTTAGTGGTTTTATAGTTGATGGTGAAAAAGACTATGACGTTCTTTTCTTCATATACTCAAAGGAAGAAATCGATTATGAAATCAAGGAACTTGTAGACGGTGGCGAGATGATGTATATTTTTTATAAGTCTGGTCATGAGATAAAGAAAATCATACATCTGTTGAATTATGGTTTTAGCGAATATGAGATTGTTAAAACAAAAAATGAAAAATGTGTTATTATTATGACTGATCTGGAAGTTGTGAAAAATACTATAATCAATATTGACGATGAAAATGGATTAGGTATTACGATAGATTGGCTTAATGATCCTGGTATACCTGAACAAAATTGATGAGGTGTTTAAAATGGTTGAATATATTGGATTATTGTCTTTTGCTTGCATTCAATTTGACGAGGATAAGAACGAGGCTATACTATTGTTAAGCAAGACGAATGGTAAAAATATATCTTATTTGTTTAAGATAGAAGACAACCGGTTGAAATTGGTTAGAGAGGCTGATGAAAATGAAACCTGAAATAATCACAGTAAAAAATTACAGTATATATCCCGGTTTTAAAGGAACAGGGCCGGCGCTTTCAATTATGACGCCAAAAAGCACAAAGAGATATGAAGGCATTACCCTTCTTCAAAGCTTTTTGAGATGCGTTAACGGTCCGCTGCCAGTTGATATTCATATAGTAGAGAAGACAACTCCAACCGGCGGAACTTACGAGGTGTTTGAAAATGGTATATCTTGAATATGGTGAATATGCAGACTTACTTGAAAAAATGCATAAATTACAAAAAGAAAACGAAGAATTAAAAGCTAAGGTTGAAGAGAATAGATATCGTGAAGGCGATGTTGCTTATTTGCGTAGCGTAAACACAGCACTTAGAGCAAAAAGCAGAAAACTTGAACAAGAGAACAACAGGCTAAACAAATATATTCAGCAGCTTTTTCGTGTTATGTTAAAAGAGGTGAAAGAAAAAGTATGAGATGGATGCCACTGCTTTTAATTCTATTTGAGGAAGCAATACTAATTGTTTATTTTTTATATAACCGCCCATAGTGGCGGTTCCTTTTAAAAACTATCTTGTATACAAGTATGGAAGGTAATATTATGAAAAAAGATGAACTGAAAAACCTTATTAAAGCGGCAGCCAATCCCGACAACGCGGCGGAGGCTTTGGCAAATCTTTCAACCGCAATCGACTCGATTTTTGATGACATCGAGGCAAGAACAACAGAAGCCGCGAAACTTACAGAGCAGGTTAATTCTCTTCGGGATAGCAATATGCGTCTCTTTTTGCGTGTGACTGAGGGGCAGAAGCAGGAACCAGAAGAAGAATCTCCTGATAGATTTATCACAGAAATTGAAAAACAAATCAAAGAAAAGTTTGAGGTGAAGTAAATGATTACTAACTTAAATCTTTGGGAACTTGTAAGAAGCAAGTATCCGACATTCGCGTCGCACACACCAAAAGGAACAGCTGATCTGTTTACAGAAAGAGGGTGGGAAATGCTCCGCCAGCTTCCTGAAAACCCGATGAATGATTTCTGGGGTCTTCTGATTCGCGTCTATCTTCAGCAGGTAAATATCTCGCACGCAAAGGACACGCTTGAGGAAAAAGGTTTCGGCGAGTATTACGACAACCCGAAAGGTGGTTTCATTCAGAGAATGTCAATCAATTCTATCAAGCCTATTTCTCCAGCATATAAAGGCTTGCAGAATGGAGACAGCCCCGATCCGTTCGTTGTTCGTAAACCGACAGCACAGGAACGCTTCTTCCAGCAGAACTTCGATTATGCATCTCTTGTAACTATCCCCGACGACTTCCAGCAGAAACAGATCTTTATTACTGAGTTCGGTATGGATGAGTTTATGGGCGGTGTTATGGAAGGACTTCGCAACGGTTATACAATCCAGGTTTATGAAAATAAACTTGAGGTTCTGAACGCTGCGCTGAACTCCACAGAGTTTCCTCTGCAGGAAACGCAGAAAGTTCAGACAACCCTGCCAAAGGAATTTGATGCAACAACCGAAGGAATTAAAGACGCAATTGCGAACTTTATTCTGCAGCTCAAGAACATTGCTTCCGCTATTGACATGGCTCCACAGACTTCGGCATATAACGCGCTTGGCTTTGCCACTACGCAGGATCTTGGCCGTCTGAAACTGCTTTGCCGTCCAGGAATTAAGAACGCGATTTCCGTTCTTACTCTGGCAGGAGCTTTCAATCCCGGCGAGCTTTCTCTCCCGTTCGAAATTATTGAAGTTCCTCACTTTGGCGGACTTGTTCCTGGTATTATGGTAGAGGACACCTTTACAGAGGTATACCCGGTCTATAATACACTGGGCGAGGAAATCGGATTTAACACATCAGAGGACCAGACAACGGCAAACGTTGACCCTGCCGATCTTGTGTATCAGGATCCGAACGAAGATGTACTCGGTATTCTTGCCGATAAGGGCGCTGTGTTCTATTCACAGCAGAACGGTTACGAAGTAGAAAACATCCGTAACCCACGCGGCCGTTATAACAATCTGTGGGCAAGCTCACCGAACAACACAATCGCGTATGATCCTCTGTACCTCTTTATCGAGCTTGACTACGCAGAAGAAACCTAAAACAAGGGGGATTTTTTCCCCCTTTTCTTTTGAGGTGAGAACATGCCTGAACTTTACACGATAAGACTGTATTACAATACAGGTTTTAATAGAATAAACAGGCCGTCAGGGCCTTCAACTTTAATGAGCGCAGATTATGTTGACTATCCATCAAACTATCTGTGGCAGGATCAGATTCTTGCGAAAACAAGGATTAAAGCTACATGGCCGCAAGTGCGTGACGCTGATTACTGTAAAATAGGACCATGTTACTATATTATAACAGGACGTTCCATGCTTTCAGGGCAAACAGCAGAACTTTCTTTAGAAATTGACCCGATAATCACAATCGGCGGCGTTGGAACTTTTTCCTTCATAAGCGGATGGACAGAAAGAGCGCATGTGGCTGCTGTGAACGATCTGTTGTTTTCTAACACATTAAACGAACCTTTTGTACCGACAAGACCCCTGGAACTGGATGCTCTTGAAAGAATCGGCCCATCACATACAACAGAT
Organism: Eubacteriales bacterium; assembly: GCA_045606265.1. GTDB lineage: Bacteria > Bacillota > Clostridia > Oscillospirales > CAG-272 > RGIG4608. The sequence goes on along the minus strand of JAZURO010000155.1, from coordinate 11,251 downwards.
AAATACATTATCGAAAGCACTGTAAAATTAACGGAACTTGAATATATTGCGCGTGTATATCAAACAGAAGCAGAAGCACTTTTGTCCGGCGAAATAACAATACCGGAAATACCTGTAGCCCCTGCGCGTTGCGTTTTCAGAATGGGGTTTCCGGACAATACACAGCGAATAATGATTCTTCCGGCTGCATCTGTATATGATTATGAAGCTGCAGGGATACCTGACGGGGTAAACAGTGTACGAAGCCTCGGTATAGATGGAGCTATTGTTGACGCTTATCAATTACCCGCAGAGTATGTAACTGTGTTTGAAAAACAGTCCGATGGCGCAACATATCTTTTACTCGCAAATTCATCCGGAAATTCAACACCTTCAACAAATTTAGCTTTCCGATATGGAAACTATGTTCCAAGAAACAACAAGGTGTATGACTTATTTAACAACTATTATTTACTAAGCAGCTGCAGCGGAAATCGCGGAGAATACAGTGCGCATGACATATTCAATAACAGTGATGTTCCCTCTTTCAGCGTATATGCCGATCTTGCTCCGACAGGGCGCCCGTACATTCAGCCTCTGATATTCCACGGATCACAGACAGGACCTTTCCAGGAAGCAATAGCCGGAGAAGAATGGTATCGTCTTCCGCTTAGCTTTACGGGAAGACGCGGGTCCGCTATTAACGAAGCTATGTATCAGCGTTCCGAAAGAATAAGACAGGTTGACAACGCCTTTTATTTAGGCGAAACAATAGGCGGTGTTCTTGGCAGCGCTTTAACAGGCGATATTGGCGGTGCTATTACAGAAACAATTGGCGGAGTTAAAGGAACAGTAATGCGCGGTTTCGAAGAAACAGGCGCAGCTATTGAGCATCAGACGAAGCAGAATATCGTTGAGCCGGAAATTCGCTTTCCTCAAAATTACGGGGCACAAGCGTATCTTGGAAACACTTTTTACATCTATAGAACAAGACTGTCTGATAGCGATATGGAAAAAGCAGATGACTTTTTCACACAGTTCGGATATGCCCAGGACAAAAAAGCAGAGGCTTCTGACCTTACAAACAGAAGCAGGTTCAACTATATTAAAACAAGAGACGCAGCAATTTATTCTGACGAATCCTTAACCATGCGCCAGCTTGCTGCAGACACTCTTAACAGTGGGGTTCGTCTTTGGCACGTAATGCCAAGCCCCCAGTATATGACAGATAACCCGTAAGAGGTGATAATATGTGGTATAGTAGCATCTGGGGCAATTTGCCTCTGAATGTATCAAATCTATCAGCAAAGAAACTGAAAGCATTTGAATCGTCACTTGAGTTCCAGAACATCTTTGCAAATTTTTATCAGGCGGCTTTAAACGCCTTTAAATATAACGGTCTTCCTGATACTATGGACGAAAGGATGATTGAGCGGGCATTTTTACTTACAGGCAGATGCCTTGCGGGTGAGGTAGACGGCAACGTTCTTTCTCTTGTTGGCGCACCTGCATCCGGCTGGACCCTTTACGGATATCCTGCATCTGCATATGGATGGGGGTTTAACGGGTTCAACAAAGAGTTCCGTGTTTATGTCCCTGGTGCTGATGACAGCAAAGACATAAGAAAAAACGCCGGCGGAATTCCGAACCTTGAAAAACCGAATGCTGTTATGGGTTATGACAACTCAATGGGATACCCGTATATTAACTATCTCATAACAGAATGCCATAGACTGGCAAACCTTAAAATGGCAATCGACGTAATTGTTGAAAATCTCAAACAGCCGATGATTGTTTCTTGCGATGATACAGCAATCAATAGCGTAAGAGAAGCATTCAAACAGAGAACAGACAACCTTCCGGCCATTGTTGGAACCGGAAAACTCCCTCTTGATACTTTCAATGTTTGGGATACAAAAGTTTCGCCAGAAACGCTTCAAGCCTTCAAAGACCTTTATGAGTGGTATGAAAACAACCTTAGAACAATTTTCGGGATCAACTCTAACGAACAAACTGACAAAAAGGAAAGGCTGCTTGTTGATGAAATAAACAGCAATAATCAAATGATTGCTGACAGCATTGAAAAGCGGCTTGTATGGCGCGAACGTTTTGTAGATGAATGCAATAAGGTATTCGGTACAAATATAACAGTAGAAATCAACAAACCAGAAACAGAAGAGGTGGAAGACGATGTGGACGAACAAGAACTACACGGACCTGATGGAATTCAAGGATTATCTGAGTGAGCATCCGGACTTGTATGACGGGACGGCTTTCGAGGATGACGCTGCTATTATTGAAATGCTCGAAGACTGGTTCTATTACAGAAAAATCGTTGATAATGACAGATTCGAAAGATTTTATCGCAGGGCAATAAATAAGTATGCGCGTCAGTTTTATAACTATGTCAGAGTTGAAACAACCGATATTGACCCTCTGGTTTCTTCATATCTTGAAAGACAGATACTCCGGTCAATTTCAAGATCTTCTTCGGAATCCGGGACATCATCCAAGACCGGCGGCGGCGGTCGTACATCTACAATAAGAACAAACGACTCCGGCACAACATCAACAAATACGACAGGAACAGCAACAAGCCGTGGTACATCTGATTCTACAAGCGAGGACAGCGCAACTACGACAGGTACAAGTCATAACAATCAGAAGAGCAAACACGGCGAAACACCGCAAGCTGCTGTAGGCAGTGGAGGTTCGATGGCTCTGGACTGGACATATCTATCAAGCCAGGATGAAACCGAAGACAACGGAAACACATCTGGCACGACAGACTCTGAGGGCGAGACAAATGTTGTTACAACTGACAATTCTTCTACTACGGGAACAAGTCAGACAACAAGCCAGACTGGCGGAACAACGACATCAACAGAGTCGAACAACAACAGCGAATCAGACGAAACAACCAGAGAGTCAAACGGAATCGAAAGCGGCGACGATCGAGAAAGAATGACAGGGCGAAATCAAAGCGCACAGGAGCTTCTGTCGCTTGCCCGGGATTATATTGAAAAAACAAATGCTTTCGAGTGGCTGACTAAAAAACTCGATGACTGCTTTATGCAGATTTATGAGGTGTAACATGGAAACATTTGACGTAGCAGCTATTCAGGCTCTAATAGGAACAGTCGGTTTTCCGATTCTTGCTTTTTTAATATGCGCTTGGTTTTTGAAATATACCTGGGACAAGTCCCACGAGGAAACAACTAAAACCGGCGAAGAGTTAACAAAGCTTACAAATGCGGTTAACAATAACACAGCAAGTCTTACAGTTCTGACAAATTTGATAATGGACGAACATAAACGAGGTGAAAGCAATGGCTAATACTCAAAAATTAAGCCCGCAGGGTTACAACATTCAGAAATCGCCGTTGAATGAGAACCCGTTCTGGGAACAGGAAACTGGAGGCGGTAATGTACCGGCCGGCGGTTTGACAGGTCAGGTTCTTACAAAGAAATCGAATGCTGACTATGACACAGAATGGAAAACGCCTCAGCCCGGAGGCGGTCTTCCCCCAGGAGGCGCAGTAGGCGACATTCTGACAAAAACAGCAACCGGCGGAGAATGGCAAACACCTGATTTTGCTTCTAACGACGATCTCGAAGACGTCGAACAAACAGCTACTGCGGCACAGACAGCAGCAAACGAAGCTGCCGCGGCTGTAGTTACAGAAAGAAACCGCGCTCAGGCAGCAGAACAGGAAAACGCAACAGCAATCTCTACCGAAAGAACACGTGCTACAGCAGCAGAAGGTGCTCTTGCTTCAAGATTAACAACTGCAGAAGGAAATATACAGCAAAATGCTTCTGACATATCAGATGAAATTGAGCGAGCAGAGGCAGCAGAATACGACCTGGGAGAACTTATCACAGCTGAAGGTAATAGAGCTCAGGCTGCTGAAAACACTCTCAGCGGTGAAATTGATGAGGTTGCTGATGATTTAGCAACAGAAGAACAGAACAGAGCTGCGGCTGATACTTTGATTCGTACTGACATGACTGCCGCAATATCAGCTGAAGCAGCAACCCGGGCGACAAACGACGCGGCACTGCAGACACAGATTGACGAACTTTCCGGTGAAATACCTACGCCGTCCGAGCTTAAGGAGATTCCGGATGTAAAAATAAACGATGTTGTACAGACAGTAAGCCTCCAGGAATCCAATTACACGAGCGCCGCAAACAATATTTACGCCCTTCTTTATCAGACGTTTAATTCAGCAACACAGGCATGGCAAAGGCTCTGGAAGACTATTTCGGGTGCTTTAGTTGTTGCACGTCTTTCCGGCGCTATGTCCGACTTTATTAACAGGGTACTTGTAATAACAGGAGTTGACTCTGATGGTAATATTCAGGTAGGATCCGGCGGAAGCTTTGTCGGTGGAACACAGGGCCAGGTTCTGACAAAGAACAGTTCAACAGCTTATGACTGGTCATGGGAAACTCCAGGCGGAACGTCTGAAAGCGAACTCCCTGTACAGACATACAGCGGCGACGATGTAACAGACGTTACATACACAAAAACTGCTGCTGAAGTTAACAAGCCGGCATGGCTTTGCCAGATTTTGAGAACGTCTCCAACTCGTGTTGAAAGACAGTGGAACACACTGCGTGGGTTCCTTGTTGAGGTTCTGAATGCTGTTCAGTACGGGACATATCAGGGAAACCGGTTTATTATGACAGACGGGTCTCAGGGCGTACAGTACGGCACAGCGGCAACAAAACTTGTTACAGGGTTGTTCCGTTCTTCCCCTACAGCTAACGCCGGCGAACTCCTTGTTGCTTCCGGTTCTCTTACAGATGAAGCTATTCGTACTGATCCTGTTAATGGCGGAACAACGGGGCAGGTTCTGACGAAATCAAGTAACTCGAATTACGACTGGGAGTGGAAGACTCCTACTTACGAAGGTAATTCATATTCTCTGATTAACCCTACTACAAACAACAAGCAGTTCAGATGCATTCCTGACCTTGTTCGTATTGACCCTGATAACACGGGTACAGCACCTTACGAGCATAAAGTATATCATAAGTCTTCTTTCGTTCCGAGTGATACAGACGCTACAGCAAACAGCATGAAATGTTATGAATCGTCTTCATCGATTTATACAGCGTTGTCTGACACGTCTTACCCGCTTGTTAATTTTGAGTTCTTACCTTTCCAGCAGTTTATTTTGAATATGTATGATAACAGCGGGCTCACAGGAACACCTTTGACTCTTATTCTCACTAATCCGGATCTGTACAACAGCGGTGGAGGCAGCGCTTCCTACCAGGAGTTCACTTTCGATATTCCAGCAGGCGTAACAGGGAAAACAGATTCCATGCTTCTGATTTTAAGATTTGCTGTTGGAAATACTTTACTTTATACAGAAATCCCGCTTACAAGGCTAAACGCTGCATCGTCCTTTGAGTATTATAATACAGGTGCTGAAGATTTTGCTGTATATCAGTATACTGATCACAATTACTGCATCAGTAAAGCCGGTAAGATTGGGTATACATTCACAGCTAATTCACTTACCGTGAGAGTTTACCCAAACAACAAAATGGCTTCGTTTGCGGCACAGTCTGACAGCGTGGCATCAGCTAACATTATTTGTACGGTAAATCTTTATACAATATGAGGAATAATTTTATGAATATTATCGAAATTGCTAAATCTTACAACGGAAGAGAAGGCGGCGAACCTCACAGAAAAATGATTGATGAATACAACGAAATCAGACCAGCCGGCTCTTATAAAATGAGCTACACTGATCCATGGTGCGCTGCTTTTGTAAGTGTTTGTGCACATAAGGCCGGGCTAAATGCCCCGATCGCAGTAAACACTGAAACCATTCGAAACCAGATGCAGACAACAACTGCTAATCCGAAGCCTGGATATTTTGTGTTCTTTGATTGGAACGGTGATGGCGTTAGCGACCATGTTGGAATCGTTGAATGGGTTGATAAGGATGAGATCATAGTTCTTTCCGGAAATTACAGCGACTCTTTCAGCAGAACCGTTCATAAGCTCACAGATAAAAATATTCTTTGTTATGGTATCCTGGAGGAGGCAACTCCTCCAAGGGAAAGTAATCCCGACTATTACAAAAAGCCTGAATATAAGTTTGATTTTCTTTATCCTGTTCTTGACGTTGGTGAAGAAAACAGCTTTGTATACGTATGTCAGGCTCTTCTAAAAGAACGAGGTTTTGACGTTAAAATTGATGGCGAGTTCGGCGAAGAGACAGCAAACGCAATTTCTGTCTTCCAGAGATTCAATGATCTTGTTATGACTCATAAATGCGACAGACACACCTGGCCCGCTCTTTTGGAAGGCGATTACGCAAGGCTTAAATACGATATGTGCAAAGAACTGCATATGTGAGGTGTAATATGATCAATCTCGCCGGATATAGCATACAAGGCAAAAACGGCGAAAATACAGAAGAGGAAAGCGCCCTTGTGTTCGCCAACGGATACCGGGGCGCCATTTCTTTTCCGTTCTATGAAACAAAGCAGGGTTTTATGAATAACGGGAAATGCCTTCTCAAAGGCGCTGAAGGGCATACACCGTTTTTATATGGTCCTGTTCCGTTTAGCCTTGAAATAACAGAACTTTTACCACCAAATGGATGGGAAAACACGATAACCCGTATTATTGACGAAAACGAAAACACTGTTGACAAAGAACCAGCGCCTATTCATATATACTTTATATTCTGCGCAACAGGATATAATCCAAACGGTGAACGATTTAACACATATGATCCGGGCTTCGAATATTTTACGCCTAACGAACTATGGGGCGGCGCTAACCTGCGCAATATGAGGATTGAAGCTTGCAAATACATAGAACAGCTTAAAGGCGGAAAAGGCCAGGCAATAATGAAACTAAACGGAAAATATGCCGCAACAGGTAAAGCTTCCGGAAATATCTTAAACGGATTAAAACGGTATGAAGAGGGCTTCCCTTTTGTCGGTACGTGTTTTGAACGTTATATGAATTCCTTGCTTTGGAAATATGATGAAAGCGGTATTCGGCCATCAATGTCTCAGATACCGGCTTTAAATTATCCGCCGTCTCCTATAAACGTTCTATTAAATTTTCATAATGGCGGAGTAGTCCCATGCAACCAAACTATAACAGAACATTTTCAAATCGGAGTAGAGGGAATCACAACAGCGGGTGGATTAGGATATACAACATCAGACTGGCTTATCAATAGAGAACTTTACAATATTTCTCATTCCGGACTTGACCCCGTTATCGGCTGGTATTTCAGAAACCCGTTCCAGGGCGAGCAGGTTTTTACCGGCTATGACTCCGCTGACTATATGAGCCCAAGATACTCGTATGGATTTATAGCAACATCGGAGGCGATATTATGAACAAGTTTTATGATGGAAACAGACTTTTAACAATGAAAGATATTGACGGCGAAACGCCCGAAATATTCATAGTAGCCGGAAACCGAACAGCAGGCAAAACGTATTGGTTTAAAAGGCGTCTTGTTTCGCGTTTTATTAAGAAGAAGGAAAAGTTTGCAATACTTGTCCGCTTCAGCTATGAAATGGACGGTATAGAAGAAACGTTTTTCAAGGACCTTCAAGAAATCCATTTTCCCGATATTACAATAAAGGGCGAATGGGTTGGAAGACAGCTATTTAAAAAACTGTATATAAACGATGAAGAGTGCGGATATTGCGTGGCTATAAACAGCGCGGATACTGTCAAAAAATACAGTTCTGTGTTTGTAGATGTAAAGGCAATGTTCTTTGATGAGTTCCAAAGCGAGACAGGAAAATATTGTCCTGATGAGATAACAAAATTTATATCAATCCATATTTCTATGGCAAGAGGGGGGGGAGAGCAGACACGTTATTTGCCTGTTTATATGGCATCGAATACGGTCACTATTCTTAATCCTTATTACAGTTTATTTAGCATCACTAAACGATTGACAAAGAATACAAAGTTTCTCAGGGGCTCAGGATGGGTATTCGAATTGACATACAATGAAAACGCAGCGAACGCAATAAAAACAAGCGGATTCGGTAAAGCTGTGTCAGGTTCTTCATATCTTGATTATGCTTCAGCAAATGCTTATCTTTTAGATAATGAGAATTTTGTCGGCAAGATAAAAGGCAACAAGGTTATATACTGCGTCCTTGTATGCGATAATAAAGAATACGGAATATGGTCAATAGATGACGAACTTTTGTATATGTCAACAAAGACAGAGCCGAACTGGGTTTATAAAATAACATTCAAAACAAACGATCACAATGTTTCATATTTGTTGCAGAAAAAAGGAAGCCAGTACGCGAAAGTAATGCGCGAAATGTTCAATCAGGGACGCATGCGATTCGAAACACTTGAAGCAAAAAACATCTTCCTTGACTTTATTGGATACACTTTACTGCAATAAAAAAAAGCCCCTTGCCAAAAGGCTTGGGGCTGAACTTAATGCACGTCCTTGAACATCTCCCACAACAGAGCCAGAAAAGCAGCCCCCTTCCGGGGTTGTGTCCTGCGTTCCTTCATCCTCCGATCGTGCATGGTTCACAATAAAAGCGGCGTTTTTTTCATTGTATACTTCTTTTCTACCAGCAGCACGCCGCCAACTGCTGGGCGCGGCATAAGTTTACCGCCTTCTATACAGAGCCCGAAATCAAAGTTCTCAAGTCTCACAATTCCACGCGCCAAGCGATTACAAAATATTTGTTTAGCTTTGTCGGGCATCCCTGCGCATTTTATATAATCGGCAATAACTGCCGTCGCGTTTTCAGGTATTTCGATATATGTCTTCTGTCTTCTGAATATACCATATTCCCACTTTGTTTCTATTTTCCATGAGCAAAGCTTGTTTTTGTCTACTGTTATTCCATCAGCCTCTGACAAAGTGTGCAGACTGTCTGTGTCTGAGTAGATAAACTTGTCATAATTCTTTTGAGCTGCTTCTATTGTAAATCTTCTACCGTAACTCGTAGTAAAAGCAGCTACAGGAATATAAACGCCCTCACGTTTATTGTTCCCCATAGACTTTAATAGAACAACATCACCACACAGAGAACATTGTTTCTTTACGCCTTCCGGCTTCTGTCCGAACTTCCCGGACAATGAGTTTAGCATAAGCTTCGCCAGACTTCTCTTCGCTCCTGTGTTCTCGCTTTTCATTTTAAACCATTTGTTTATATATTTGTCAAAGAATCCTTTTGCTCCTTTGTATTTGTATCCTTCTATGTATTTGACCTCTGTAATCATTTCATAATGCTCTAAGAACATTTCGAGATCTATATTTGTTAAATATAAGTCTACTTCTCTAAATGTCTCAGAGCCGTCATAATTGACCACTGTCGACGATTTCAGCCATTCGTTCGGGTTAATACCTATAATATTGCGAACTTGCACAGTAGGCAACATATCATCATTAAGTATGAAAGAAGCCCTGATATGCTGTACGTAAAGCGGATATTTCGGATCCTCTTGGTATCTTCCTTTATAGTATACCCCTTTTCCGTAAGGAAACAAGTTCCCTGATGAAGAATGCATCATAGATGGATATAAGCTCGTAGCGTCATATGTTGTTCCCTTCTCATGATAAACACCAGGGCGTGCACAGTAGCACCAACCGCCTTTATATGCTTTGCGTACAAAATTGTCTTCATCCTCTGACAACGCAGGAAAAACAGAACGGAACATCCTTTCCCCGCCCATCATGTCAATATAACAACGCAACGCATCAGATGAAGCAGTTAAGCCGTCAAGACCTTCATCATACAAACTTGCGAGGCATTCTCCAACTACTCTAACATCGTTTTTTACATATTCGCGCTCTTGCTCTGTCAGCTTATGCCCCTTTTCCCTTTCGGCTTCGTATTCTATTTCTTCTTTTTTGTACCGTGTTTCGAATGCCTTCTGCAGGTCTTCAACTCTTCCAGGCAGTTTCTTCGCGCTGTCTCTGATAAATATTTTCTTTCCGCTCGGTAGTTTAATCTTCATACTGTAAAATAGGCAGTTTTCATCGATAATAGTATCGAAGCTCTTTTTTGATTTCGCCCTGTGACAAACTGCATAGCCGTTTTTTAAAAGATAATCAGCAATAAACCTGCCGTCAAACTTTAAATTATGAAAATAAATAATATCTTCATCATGAAGACTGTTGACATACTGGAAAAAACTTTCAATATCTTCGCCTGTTTCGACGTTGTCTATATCATATATATCGCAAATAGCCCACGCCCATACATAGGTTTCATTCTCTTCTATTGCGTTTCCCCCTGCTCTTGTCTCAAAATCAGCCATATAGATCATTTTTTCACCCTTCCGTTGTGTATCTTGACTTTGCTGACTTTCATATTGTTTCTTTCAAGCTTTGCCAACTGTTCAAGCCTTTTGTTATATAAATCGGTCAAACCGAAAGCAGCATACAAAGTAGAGATCTTTGTTTCTATGTCAGCCGCTTCGTCGTAAATATATCTAAAAGCGTCGATACCTGCTGCGTTCTGTTCAAATGTCTTTACTATTCTTATAATTTCAGCTTCCGAAGCATGAGCCTCGATATAGTCAAGTAAAGGCTTCATAAGAAAATTAGTGTCAGGAGTTACCTTAGCAAGTGTGCGCATAGCTTTAACAAAGTTTAGCGCTGCGTTCTTGTCAATGTTTTCCCAGTATTCACGGGAAGCAGCTTTTTGAAGATATTCTAAATATTTTTCTTTTCCTGCTTTTCCTGTAAACGAAGGCATACCGATAGGAGTTTTTGCGCCTCTCATTATTCGTTGCATTTCTGCTGCTTTTCTAAGTTTTAACATTTCAACCGCCTCTTTTGCCGTTATTGTTGTCGTTTTGTCCATTTTAGATCCAGACTTAAAGCTATAAAACAAACCATATTTTCCAGCTATGCCCATTTTACCGCTTTTCGATAAATTGCGTAGCTCTATTAAAGACATCTTTTCGAGATCTTCTCTCTTTATTTCTATGTCCCAGCCTTCTTGTTTGTACTTGCTTAGCTTTCTTTCTATATCCTTTATAACTCTTTCCCGCCTTTTCGCTTCTGTTTTTATTGCCTGTATTTTCGCTACGTTGCTCTCTGGATGTCTTTGAGCTATGACCTTTATTAAATCATAACCCTTATACTTTCGAAGCGATACAAGCTTCTGTGTGCTCATAGATGAAAGATCTAAGTCAAAAGAATACCCTTTCTTTTCATATGCAGACAATGTACGCTGCAAACTTTTAATGATCTCTTTGCGTGTCATCATACATCACCTC
>JAZURO010000154.1:0-4857 GCA_045606265.1 Eubacteriales bacterium | reverse complement strand
GCCAACATTCTCCGTCTTTGTTGGCTCTGTCCAACAAGTAGATATAAACGGAAACCGCACGGTGTGGTAGTTCCGTGCGGTAGATATAATCAAGTCTGCCCATTTGAATCAACCTCCTGAGTAACAATATCCAAATCACTTTCTTTATACGGTTTGAAGCGCCTATCTTCTCCTTGTCCACCGCCACCGCTTTTCTTGTCGCTCTTGTCAGAAGAAACAGGAGCAGAACTGTGGGGCTTATTGCTTTCGCTCTCTACCATACCAACGCCACCAGTTTCTGAGCTTTCTTCGGGGAAATATCTGAAATACTCGTCCGGGCGATGTTTTTTCAGAATGGCTTTGAGCAGTTCTTTTCGAGAAGCATATTGAACGACACGGTTGCCGTGATCCTCGATGGTGTAAGGGTTATCGTCATCGAATTGAATGCCCCACTTGAAGAACAGTTTTAGTTTCACTCGCATGGGATGAACGCCTGTCTTCATAACAACGAAGTGGCCTTTTGGAAGCGACTTCAATTCATCGGGAGTCATCAGCGGTCGCTCTATCATCTGCAAGGACTGAGACGGATCGTTCTTACCGCGAGATACTGAACCGGACATTACAGTTCTGCTGCCGAGTGCTTTGGAGAGGTCATCTGCTGAGCTACTGTTCGGAGCAAAACCACCGAATATCGTGAGCTGCGTGTTGTCGACTATAATGTCTGCGCCTTCTTTACCGTAGTTCTTTTCAAGCTGCTTGAAAGACTGAATAATAGGAACTATCTGTAAACGTCTTGAACGTGATGCAGAGAACATCATTTCCGCAGATTCAATCTTGGGTAGCGTACCGAACTCATCGCAGAAGAACACACAACGGTTTTTCAGCTTACCGCCTTGCTCATCGGCTACCGAAAGAATTTCACGATAGAGCTGTTGAATGACAAGTGAAATCATAAAGAATGTGTTCGGGTTTTCCTCCGGCATAATGACAAAGATTGCCGATTTCTCCGAGCAGAACTTCTCAGCATCAATCTCCGTATCAAAGCAGAGCAACTGTTCCAACTCGGAATCAAGGAAGGTATTGAGTCGGGACAATGCCGTGGACATAACGGATGCCATTGACTGTTCTGCAGTATTCAGAGCTGCACCTGCGAACCATTTCGCCTTATGGTCTTCGGGCAGTAAATCCATAAGGTTTTGGAACTCGTTTTTGCCTTTCTTCTTCGAAGACGGAGATAGCAGTTCCTGAATGATTTTGAACACGGATACAATGTGTCGCTTACCGGGTTCGCAAAATTCAGCTACGAGCAGAATGGTTGCAGTAAGCAATCCTTCGGCAGCATCGTAGAAGTAAGCATTTTGCCCGAAGGAAGCCGCATCCATACCGGACAGGATGATAGTCTTTGAGATAATCTTTGCGTACTTTTCTGCCTTTGCTTTGTGAACGAGCAAGCCGGATTCTGCGTAGTAGTCCATATACTTGTTTACAAGGTGAAGCAGATTATTGCCGTTTGAACGTGTCGGGTTTCGTAGATCTATTACCGAAACGTTGTAGCCATAGGTCTTGGCAATATTTCCGTAGTTTCTCATAACATCACCCTTTGTATCGGTTGACAGGAAGGACATACCTGATGCACATGCATATTCGATACAGGGGTAAAGCCAATACGCCGTTTTACCGACACCGGCGGCGCCGATCATTAACGCATGGACATCTCCGGTATCTACCAATGCTAAGGTGTTACCTTTACCGCCTTTGCATCCTACCACGATGCCTTGCGGAACAGCTTCGGGAACTACATCGTGCTTTTTCTTCCTATATCGACTTTTCTTGACAACCTTTAACACGGTCGGTATCTGACCTTTAGCTGCTTGTTTTCGCCAACGTTCCGGTGTAAATGGAACGTGTTTGTAGATGCGTTTAATCTCACCGTTGTTAGCCCATCGAGCTGTACCGTGCTGTCCATCACCGACAGTTCTGCTTTTGATGTTGTTGAGCGAATAGATGTGTGCCAAAAGTGTTACGCCACCAAGCACACAAAACATTACTGCGCCTACAATTAGGAGCGTTACAATACCTGACATATCGTTTCCTCACTTTCATCATTTGGGTATAATAAATCCTCGTTCCAGTCCTTATGACTCGGTACGAGGATTTCTGTTTGGATGCCCTGCGTGAACAGTTTATCCGATATTCTTTTGTTAGCTGCCTGACCTGCCTCGTCATTATCAAGGCAGAGGCAGACAGTTTTAATATTAGGATTCTCCGAAAGCAATTGAAACAGAACCCTATCAGCGACACCGCAACAAGCAGCGTAACTGTGATTTCGCCAGCCATCTTTATTCAACGAAATAAACGACAGCATATCTACAGGTGCTTCGAACAAATAAAGCCTATCACTCTTTCCGAGCCAATGGAAACTGCGTTCCGGTGTGCTACCAGTTACGTTGCCTTTGTAACTGCTTTCCGAACCGGTGCCGCGCTTATGAGCGTGCATTGGTTTACCGTTATTATCAAAGCCTACGAATATAGCATTGTGATAATCTGCCGATTCATATATCATCCCTGCGTGTGCAAATGCATAGAGGACATCTCTATCGATACCACGCTTGTTAAGAAGATATGCATACACTCTGCGCATATTGTCATTCTTCGGGGGTAATTCAAAAGGCTTTGTCGGAGTTCTTTCGATGGGTGGTGATGCAACCAATTTTCCGTTGCATCCTCCAAGAAGATACTGCATGGCTTCGGGATAGTTCTTGTTATAGAACCTGCGGACGAAGTCAATCGCATCGCCACCAACTTCTTCATATTGGTGAAACCACAAATTACCTCTAATGGTTACTTTCGCAGATCCATCGCGCCACTCATACTCGTGACCGGACGGTTTGAGTCTTTCTCCTTGACTACGAAGCAATTCGACCAAATCTGTCTGCCTTGCTTGGTCTTTTTGCTGTTCCGTAAAATGAATATATTGGGACATTTTTAACCTCCTATCCCTGTTTTAATCCGTGAGCTTGTTTCTTTTCGTCAATCTGTCGCTTGTGCTTACGGTCAATTGCACCACCCTTATTCTTGCGCTCATTTTCAAGCTGATTTCGGATGGTTCTTCCAATGTGATGGAGCAGACGAAGCGTTCCCATCGCCGCACTCCAATTTCGATTCGAATTGAAGCTGTCGATTAGTTGTTGTGCATAGACATTTCCGTGTTCGGCTGATGAGTGCAGATACATCATTGCCGTGTTGTAATCACGAGGAACTTCCTTACCGTACAGATAGAGTTTCGCTAACATTAATTCCGCGTAACTATTTTCTTTCTCAGCGGCAATTCTCAGATTCCAAATGGCTTTACGAACATCCTTAACATCAGCTTCGAACAGTCGTATTTTGCCAGCAAGGTATGCTGCATACTCATTTCCTTTCCACGTTGCACGTTCAAGATATTCAATGGCTTTCGGCAAGTCTTTGTCGATAGCCACACCTTGATACAACAGTTTTCCTAATAGATACTGAGCAACACTGAATTCCTGTTCAGCAGATCGATACAAAAGTCGGAATCCTTCTTCGGTATTACTGAGTAAGGCGTCGCCGTTAATTAGTTCCTTGCCGAGAAGATATTGAGCGAATCTATTATTCTTCGAAGCAGACGAACGAAGGAGTTTTTCACCACGCTCAATATCTTGCTCAATATCTTCACTGTGAAGTAGAACCTTGCCGAGCAGGTATTCAGCGAAGTCGTTTCCGTTCTCCACAGCTTCTTCGAGCCACAGCATTCCAACGGACAGATTCTTCGGTACATGCTCTCCGAACAAATACATTCTGCCGAGTTTATATTTAGCAATGTCATTGCCGAGTTCAGCAGATTCAGTCAGTAATTCAACCGCACGGTCGGGATTGTACTGTTCACTTTCATTATCTAACAACTCTTTTGCCTGACGATACAACCTCCACATCTCAGCTTTTCTTTCTCTGTCTGTTAAATGGATAGGTTCTTCGAACTCCACATCGTCATTGATTGGCATATCCTGATTCTCTGTCGGCTCGATTGGTTCTTCTTCTGTTAATCGGTTTTCAACGATATTCATTGCTTCATTGATCACCGCATTTTTGATTGGCTTGAAGGTATCGTTTTGTGACAACGGAACTCTTTCGGGCAATTCATCCGAATAGGTCTTGGTAATATTCTCACGCTGCTCATACCATAACTCATAGAGCTTGGATATTCTCTCATCCGAAGCGATGTCATCAACAATTGAATTGACAAGGTCTTTGATATACGGTGGAAGATATCCATACTTTTTAGTTCGCTTCGTCCTTGAAAGCATTCCGGCAAGACGTATCATTTTATCTTCAAGTTCGGGATTGCTAAACACACCCGAATTGATTTCACCAACGATCTGATTCACGAGAGTACGGCTTACCGAACGCAGGTCATCTCTGTGTTTGGTTTGCTCTTTATAAATACCAATCAGTTCTTGAGCGAAGATATCGTTTGCATAAGCGGAACGCAAATCCATTACGCCTTTCTTAGTGAGATACCCTTGACCGCTTTCCTTCGAGTAGGCTATCAGATGCACGTGCGGATGATGTCCTTCATTATGGAATGCACCGTACCACTTCAAATTCGACAGCGGAATATTCAAAGCATTCGCAAGATTTGCCGATTGACTGCGGAGCATATCTCTCCACTGCTTACCATTGTCATATCCGAACTTTTCTGCATCCTCACGCCTTAATGAAATTATCACGGTCCAGACGTTGCCGTCATACTCCTTCAGTTCTCTTGAGACCTTTGCGAGTTCAATTGGTTTGCCTTCATCCGAAAACAATCCGTGCTTACCATTCTTTTCAACTCTCGGTCGAGTAGCAATATAGTCA
>JAZURO010000153.1:0-2359 GCA_045606265.1 Eubacteriales bacterium | reverse complement strand
CTTGCGAGGAAAGCCAAAGAGTTTGCACCGCTTTCCGTGAAAAAGGACACAATGCTTTTTCGTGCGATATTCTGCCGTGCAGCGGTGGCCATCCTGAATGGCATATACAGGGGGATGTGTTGGAGGTGTTGAATGGCAAATGCCAGTTTTTTACGCAGGACGGTGAAGTTCATTACCGTTGCAGTAAGTGGGATTTAATCATTGCACACCCGCCTTGCACCCGTCTTTGCAACAGCGGTCAGCGGTGGCTTTATTGGGGTGATGACAAATACAAATCACAGAAAATTGCAGAACAACAGAAAGCCATCGTTTTCTTTATGATGTTTGCTTTGGCTGATTGTGACAAGATAGCTATTGAAAATCCAGGCGGTATTATGTCCACGGCATACAGAAAACCGGATTGCGTTTATAATCCTTATGATTTTGAGGGCGAAACAGAATGTAAAAAGACCTGCCTTTGGTTGAAGGGTTTACCTCCGCTGAAGCCTACACGAAAAGAACCGTTGCCGAAAGAACAACGCACCCAAGGCATTTGGAAAGCACATTTTGGCGATAAGAAATTAGCCTGGAATGATCCCGAAACCGCAAGATTGCGTAGCCAAACGCCATACGGCGTGGCAAAAGCAATGGCAGACCAATGGGGTTAATCCATTATGGACTACGCAAGCGAAATAAAAAGCAGATTGACCACGAAAGAGTCAGCCGTTGAAATATACGGCTGATTTTTCGTATAGGAGTTGACATTTTTGTAATGATAGTATATAATTATATATGCAAGTAAACAATGCGGAGGTGATTTTGTGCTTAAGAAAACCGAACTTGCGGAGAAGTTGAATATCAGCGTCCCCATGGTGGACAAGCTGATGCGTGAGGGTATGCCTCGGATCAAGATTGGAAAGTCTGTCCGTTTTGATTATGAGGAAGTTTTGGAATGGTTAAAGGAGCGTGGCAAGTAATGAGAAATTGCGAAAAGGATATGCAATTAGTCCCGTTTGGAAAATACAAGGGTCAGCCCGTGGAAGTTATGCAGATGGACACAGCATACTGCGATTGGCTGTCAAAGCAAAGCTGGTTTAGAGAGCAATACGGAAATGTTTACAATCAAGTGATTATCAATAACTTTACAGAGCCGACAGAAACACCGGAACACAACCGGCTGCAAATGCGGTTTTTGGATGAAGCATTTATTGAGCGTTTTGTTTCTCGAAAGCTATATCCTGCCCATTTAGACCAAAACATAAAAGCAAAAGAACAGTATAAATTTGATGGCGAAATTGATCCAAAAATTTCCGTTACCGGCATTGAATTTGAGCATCGTGGGTGGGATGTTTGTCTAAAATACAATTATTCTTCCGTTTACCACACATGGAAACTTGATAGCGATGGTTCTGTATGCTTTGAAATCAAGCCTTGTTTGGGCGATGATTTTCCGGCTGTTTTGCGACAGATGAAAAACAACGCAAACAGACACCGTGGTAATTTTTCTGTCTGCATAATTGACGAATTTACGGCGGTAGGTGCTACCTATGAGCAAGTGCAGCAGATGTTTAGAATGTCTAAATTTTCACTTTTGCGTTTTTCTGACTTTGAAGAATGAGGTTTGAACTATGGACTATTTCAAACATGATATAAATGCCAGCGAGGATGACAAAATCTGCGACTTGCTGGCTCAAGATGGTTATGAAATGCTGGGTTATTATTGGCGTTTCATTGAATATTTATACAGCCGTGACGGGAAGCTTCCAAAAGCCAAAATAACAAGCGTGGCGTGGGCATTGCACATGGAGATTGACAAGCTAAACCGACTTATTTATGAGTTTGGTTTGTTTCAAGAGATTGACGATTGCATTATTTCAAAGCGTGTTTTGATGGAAGTTGAAATTTTCGTTGAAAACGGAAAGAGAATGGCAGAGATTGGAAGAAAAGGCGGTCAAGCGTCCGCTAAAGCGAGAGGTCAAGCGTCCGCTAAAGCGTATGGTTCAACGGATGGTGAAGCGGACGGTCAACAAAATAAAAAAAAGAAAATAAAAGAAAATAGAAAAAATAAAGATTGCGCCCTTTCGGGCGATGAATCGGACAAACCGTGGGATCAGACAAGTCCCGTGTATAAATTTTAGGGGGTGATTTTGTGTACGATTTCAAGTCAAAAGATGTTTTCGACTTTGCATCGTTCATCGGTGCAGAAACAAAGCAAAAGGGAAACGAGTTGTTTTTCAAATACTGCCCCCAGTGCCACGGTGGAGGGGGCGACAAAGACACTTTTTCTGTAAATCTGCAAAATGGAGCATTTAAGTGTTTCCGTGCTTCCTGCGACTATCACGGGCATTTTGTGGAGTTGGCACGGGATTTCGGGTACAAG
>JAZURO010000152.1:0-10383 GCA_045606265.1 Eubacteriales bacterium | reverse complement strand
TGTGAGTGCGGATTAAAGGGAACTTTAACCTCAATGCACGTAATAAAGGCGGGAACCATTGTTAATTTAAGGGCACCCTGTATGTACTGCGGAGCGATAATTCTAATAGGTAACGATTTCGTTCAGGTTGGTCCTGCAAATCTTACAAAAGTAACTCTCAACGGTTCATACATATTGCCAAACGGCATTATAGTTTTAGTTGACGAAGATATTGAGGCATACGAAAACGGAACTCTTGTCTGGTACGATAAGGACGATCTGCCACAAACTCAATAATTTGATATATATTTGCCCCTCTGAGTCAGAGGGGCAGTTTACATTTTATCAATCGTTTTAATTAATTTGTATATAAATATATTGACAAATTTATTTTTTTGTGCTAATATTTATATTGGTAATATATGTGGCTATGATAAAGACGGTGCTTTTGGAAAGCTTTTAGAGAGTGTACGGTTGGTGAAAGTACACAGCGAGTAGTAAAGTGCAGATCACTTTTGAGCCGATTGCTGACAATAACCTCAGGCAATCCGTTTCCCTGCGTTAAAGGGTTTTGAGTGGCGCTTTGGATTTCTTGGCGCAAATTGAGTGGTACCACGGTAACTCCGTCTCAATGGCTGTAAGCCATTGGGGCGTTTTTTATATTTTGATAATAATTATAAGGAGATAGACGTTATGGCAAAGGATTACACAAGTTCCTTAAATCTACCAAGTACAAAATTTGAGATGAGAGCAAATCTTCCTACAAGAGAACCTCTTATGCTCGACTATTGGAACAGCATCGACCTTTACGGACAGATGCAAAAGAGAGCGCAGGGCAGACCCACGTTCATCATTCACGATGGCCCTCCATTCTCAAACGGAAATATCCATATGGGTACTTCACTTAATAAAGTATTAAAGGATTTTATCAACAAATCAAAGGTTATGGAGGGTTATCTTGTACCCTTTACGCCCGGTTGGGACAACCACGGTATGCCTATTGAATCGGCAATCATTAAGAAAAATAAAATTGACAGAAAGAAGATGAGCATCTCCGATTTCCGCCGTCAGTGCCACGCATTCGCACAGGATTTCGTTGATATTCAGATGGGACAGTTCAAACGTCTTGGCGTTGTTGCGGATTGGGAGCATCCCTATCTCACAATGAATCCCGAATTCGAAGCGAGAGAGGTTCTCGTTTTCGGTGAAATGTTCAAAAAGGGCTATATCTATAAAGGACTTAAACCCGTTTATTGGTGTCCTAAGGATGAAACTGCTCTTGCCGAGGCAGAAATTGAGTATAAAACTGACAAATGTACATCAATTTACGTTAAATTCCGTGTAAATGATGATAAGGGCAAGCTCGACGGTATTTGCGATAAGAGTAACACGTATTTTATCATTTGGACAACTACGACCTGGACTCTTCCGGGAAACCTCGCAATTGCGCTTAATCCCGATGATGATTACGTTGTTGCAAAGGCAGAGAACGGCGAATGCTATATCGTTGCCGAGGCACTTCTTCCCAAAACTATGGAAGAGGGCAAGATAGAAAATTACGAGATTCTTGCAAAAATGCCCGGATGTGAGTTTGAATATATGAAGGCACAGCATCCCTTCCTTGACCGTGAAAGTCTTGTATGTAATGCTGATTACGTTACTATGGACAGTGGTACGGGTTGCGTCCATACAGCTCCCGGATTTGGTGCTGACGACTATAAGACTTGCCAGAGATACGGAATTGATATTATCGTTCCCGTTGATGACAGAGGTTATCAGACAAAGGACGCAGGTAAGTTTGCAGGTCTTTATTATGAAGAATCAAATAAGGCAATTCTTGCAGATATGGAAGAAAGCGGCGCACTTTTTGCATCCAAGGAATTCGAACACGAATATCCTCACTGTTGGAGATGTAAGAATCCCATCATCTTCCGTGCAACACCTCAGTGGTTCTGCTCAGTTGACGCATTCAAGGATGAAGCTGTTGCAGCTTGTCAGGGAGTTCAGTGGCTTCCCGAGTGGGGCGGAGACAGAATGGAGCAGATGATAAGAGAAAGAGCCGATTGGTGTATCTCACGTCAGCGTCATTGGGGACTTCCCATTCCCGTGTTCTACTGTGAGGATTGTGGAAAGCCCATTTGTAATGACGAAACAATCAAGAGAATATCCGAAATCTTCGGTGCCGAGGGATCAAACGCTTGGTTTGATAAAGATGCAAAAGACCTTCTTCCCGATAGCTTCGTGTGTCCTCATTGCGGCGGTGTGCATTTTAGCAAGGAGCATAACACTCTTGACGGTTGGTTTGACTCCGGATCATCACATTTCTGCGCTCCTGATCTCTACCGTGAGATTGGCGAAGCAGCCGACGTCTATCTTGAAGGCGCAGACCAGTACAGAGGATGGTTCCAGTCATCTCTGCTTACAGCGGTTGGCGCAGTTGGACAGGGCTCACCCTTCAAGACCGTTCTTACACACGGTTGGGTAGTTGACGGTGAAGGCAAGGCGATGCACAAATCCCTTGGCAACTCAATAGCTCCCGAGGAAATGATCAACAAATACGGAGCTGACCTTGTTCGTTTGTGGGTTGCATCCAGCGACTACCGTGTTGACGTTCGTGTTTCTGATAATATCTTTAAGCAGCTTTCCGAAACTTACAGAAAGATAAGAAATACAAGCCGTATCATCCTTGCTAATCTTAACGATTTCAATCCAGATACCGATATGGTTGCGATTGATGAGCTTTATGAGATTGACAAATGGGCGCTCAGCCGTCTTAACAATCTTGCAAAGGTTATTCGTGAGGGATATGATACCTATGAATTCCATACAGTTTACCACAGTGTAAATAACTTCTGCACCAACGATCTTTCAAAGCTCTATATCGATATTACCAAAGATAGAGTTTATGTTGAAAAGAAGGACAGCAAGGCAAGAAGAAGCGCTCAGACTGCAATGTATCTCATTATTTCGGGTATGACACGCCTTATCGCACCTATGCTTTCATTCACAGCTGAGGAGATCTGGCAGGCAATGCCCCACAAGGCAGATGACGTAACTGACAGCGTATTCCTTAATATAATGCCTGAATACTGCGAAGAAATGAACTTTGGTGAAATCAGCGAAAAATGGAATAAGCTCTTCACACTCCGTGATGACGTTATGAAGGCGCTTGAACTTGCAAGAGCATCCAAGCTCATTGGTAAATCACTTGATGCAAAGGTTGCTATTTATACAAACAACGACGAGCATAAAGCTCTTCTTGACAGCTTCAAGGACGATCTTGCAACCGTGTTTATCGTTTCACAGGCATCTGTTCTCTCTGCTAATGCACCTGAGGGAGCATTTACCGAGACCGAGAGTGGAATTGCAGTTCTTGTTGACAAGGCTGACGGACATAAGTGTGACCGTTGTTGGACGTACTCAACCGAGGGCGTACACGACGAGGACGGCTTCATTTGTGAAAGATGCAGAAAAATTCTTGAATAATTAACAAAGATTTAAGCTTGACGGTTTTTCCGTCAAGCTTAAACAGAATGGAGATAATATGTTTATATGGCTTATAATAATAGCCGGTATAATCTTCTTGGATCAGCTTTCAAAATGGTTAACAGTGGTTAATCTTGGACTTGGCGAGACGTTTCCTCTTATTGACGGAGTATTTCACTTTACTTACGTCAGAAATACCGGAGCCGCATTCAGTATATTCAACGAACCTGATGAGCGTTGGATATTTATGAGCATCTCAACGGTTGCAATAATCGCCCTTGCTATATATCTTTGGGTTGTAAGAAAAGGAGATAAGCTCCTTTGCGTTGCACTCAGCTTTATCGTGGGCGGCGGAATTGGAAACATGATCGACAGATGCACGCTTAAATACGTAATTGATATGCTTGATTTCCGTCTTATCAATTTTGCAATATTCAATGTTGCGGATTCATTTGTATGTGTCGGTGTCGGACTTTTCGCCCTGGCAATAATTCTTCAAGAGATAAAGGAATCCAAAAATGCTAAGCTCTCAAAGTTAAGCTCAGAGAGTGCGGATGAGATTACAGAAAACGAAGAAAATGCAGAAAACGATACTGAAACTAACGATTGAAGATATTGGGCAGAGAATTGATACGGTCGTTGCCGAGAGAGAAAAAATCTCACGAAGCGCAGGAGCGAAGCTCATTGAGGACGGTGCTGTGCTTGTCAATTCAAAAGCTGTTGCCAAGAATTATAAAGTAAGGGAAAATGACATAATTGAGGTCATTCATCCCGAAATAAAGGCGTGCGAGGTCGAGCCGCAAAATATTCCGATCGATATTGTTTATGAGGACGAGGATATCGTTGTTGTGAATAAAGCGTCGGGAATGGTGGTTCATCCTGCCGCGGGCAATCCCGACGGAACGCTTGTGAACGCCTTGCTATATCATTGCGGAGATTCACTTTCGGGTGTCGGCGGAGTAGCCCGACCCGGAATTGTGCATCGAATTGATAAGGATACAAGTGGACTTTTGGTTGTTGCCAAGAATGATGATGCGCACATATTCCTTTCAGAGCAGCTGAAAACTCACTCCGTGAGCCGAATTTATCACGCAATAGTCGTGGGAAACCTCAAAGATATGTCGGGCACGGTTGATGCTCCCATTGGACGTCATCCCGTTGACAGAAAAAAGATGGCAGTAATAAAGAACGGCGAATATACTTCACGTGATGCAGTTACTCATTACAGGGTATTAAAGCGTTTTCACGGCTTTGACTACATTCAGTGTGAGCTTGAAACGGGCAGAACACACCAGATAAGAGTGCATATGGCATATCTTGGCCACCCGCTTCTCGGAGATGAGATTTACGGCGGTAATAAAACACGGTTTGAGACGTTGCACAAAGCATATATAAACGGTCAGTGTCTACACGCAAAGGAATTGCATCTTATACACCCAATAAGCAGAGATGTGATGACGTTTACCTCACCGCTTCCGGATAATTTTGAAAGAGTTCTTGATATTCTTGAAAAGACTTGTACATAAAAAATACGGCAGGGAAAATCCCTGCCGTATTTTTTGTGATTTACATCCAATATTCACAAATAAAAAGCCACTCGCAAAGATTAGCGAGTGGCTATAAATACTTAATTATTTTACTTCAATAATGGACTCATTCCAAATTTCGGGTGCTTCGTAGCCGAGGAGGTTTACCATAGTTGCGGCAACGTTTGCAAGGCCGAACTGACCGTTGTCTGCTTTAACTGTGTAATTTTCTGAATAGAAATTATCATAGATGATGCAGGGAACGGGGTTTAATGTATGACTTGTCTTTGATTTGAAGGAGCCGTCTTTGTTTGGCTTGGGCTGCTTTGTCTTTTTGTCCATCTCATACATTTCGTCGGCATTTCCGTGGTCTGCTGTGATGAGTGCTACACCGTGGAGCTTGTCAACAACGTCAATTATTCTTTTTAATTGAAGATCAAGGGCTTCCATTGAGCAACGTGTTGCTTGAAGGTTTCCTGTGTGTCCAACCATATCACCGTTGGGGAAATTCACACGAAGATAGGTGTATTTTCCGCTTTCAAGACATTCAATGAGCTTATCGGTAATCTCTGCACACTTCATCCAAGGTCTTTGCTCAAAGGGGACAACGTCAGAAGGAATTTCAATATAGGTTTCAAGCTCCTCAGAGAATTTGCCACTCTTATTTCCGTTCCAGAAATACGTTACGTGACCGTATTTTTGTGTTTCGGAGATAGCAAGCTGGCTGATACCCGTATTTGTAAGATATTCACCGAGAGTGTTGGTAATTTCGGGGGGATTTACAAGATATTTTGAAGGAATATGAAGGTCACCGTCATATTCGAGCATACCTGCGTAAACTACATTTGGCACACGAACTCTGTCGAATTTATCGAAGTCAGCGCCGCCTTCAAATGCCTTTGAGATCTCGATTGAACGGTCTCCGCGGAAGTTGTAGAAGATTACGCTGTCACCGTCGTTAATTGTTCCAACGGGCTCACCGTTTTCTGCGATAACGAAGGGAGGAAGATCCTGGTCGATGACCTTATATTCCTCACGGTAGGTTTCCACTGCCTTTGCGGCACAGCAGAACTGTCTGCCCTCACCGAGAACGTGAGTTTTCCAACCGCGGTCAACCATAGCCCAGTTTGCTTCATATCTGTCCATTGTGATTTTCATTCTGCCGCCGCCGCTTGCAATACGTGCGTCAAATCCGTCACCGTTGAGCGAAGCGAGAAAATCTTCAAAGGGAAGAATGTATTCAAGGGCACTTGTTTCACCAACGTCACGTCCGTCAATAAGAATGTGGATTCTCACTTTTGAAACGCCCTCAACCTTTGCCTCAGTAAGCATTGCTTTGAGGTGGTCGATATGAGAGTGAACGTTACCGTCTGAGAAAAGACCGATAAAGTGAAGTGTTGAGCCGTTCGCCTTTACGTTGGATATAAGCTCGCACCAAGTGGGAGAGGTAAACATCTTTTTGCTTTCGATCGAATTTGAAACGAGCTTTGCACCCTGTGCAAATACCTGACCGGATCCTAAAGCATTGTGACCTACCTCGGAGTTACCCATATCGTCGTCGGAGGGAAGGCCAACTGCCGTTCCGTGCGCTTTGAGTGTAACCATAGGATATTTAGCCATAAGCATATCGAGTGTGGGAGTATAAGCGCCTGCAACCGCATTTGAAATGGTATCGGGTGCAAGACCAACACCGTCCATAACTATTGTGAGAACGGGGCCCTTTACTCCGTCAAAACTGTTTAATTTGTTAAGAGATTTGTTCATTCAGAACCTCCATAATATAATATTAAAATTTTCATTACCTTATAGTATAACTTTTTTTGTGAGATTTTGCAATAGATTTTAAGAAAAAATAAATAATATTTTCACGAACTTGACTTTTATATATTTGTGGTGTATAATAATAAGGTTGTAATAATCTTTTCGAAAGGAAGTAAATATAAATGTCAGAATGTACACATAATTGCAGCAGCTGCTCACACAACTGTCAGACAAAATCAAAGCAGGATTTTTTAGAGCCGCTTAATGCAAAATCAACTATAAAGCACGTAATCGGTGTTGTCAGTGGAAAGGGCGGAGTCGGTAAATCAATGGTTACCTCTACTCTTGCTACTCTTATGCAAAGGGCGGGGTATAAGGTTGGTATTCTTGATGCCGATATAACCGGCCCGTCAATTCCGAAAGCATTTGGAATAAAAGCGGGTGTTGAGGGCAACGAGGACGGAATGTTCCCACCCGAAAGTGAAACGGGAATAAAGATTATGAGTGTAAATCTTCTTTTACCAGATGCAACTCATCCCGTTGTTTGGCGTGGCCCCATGATTGCAGGTACCGTTAAGCAATTCTGGAACGGTACGGTTTGGGGCGATCTTGACTATCTATTTGTTGACTGTCCTCCCGGAACAGGTGACGTTCCTCTCACGGTGTTCCAGAGTATCCCACTTGATGGAATAGTAATTGTATCATCTCCACAGGAGCTTGTTTCAATGATAGTTGAAAAGGCGGCAAATATGGCAAATATGATGCAGGTGGACGTTATCGGACTTGTTGAGAATATGAGCTTCGTAAAATGTCCCGATTGCGGCAAGGAAATCAAAATTTTCGGTGAAAGCCATATCGAAGAAATCGCAAACAAGCACGGTTATCCGCTTCTTGCAAAAATGCCAATTGATCCAACTCTTGCATCACTTGTTGATGAGGGAAAAATCGAAAAAATGGACGTGAACTATCTTGATGATGCCATAGAGGTTATCAAAAAAGTTAAAAATATTAAGTAGGATAACAAAAGACTGATTTTTTAGATATATTTTATAATATATTTCTGTAAAAGGACTTGAAAAAAGTCAAAAATTGTGATAAAATATACCTATCCATACATTTGATAAGGAGAAACCTAAATGAAGAATTTCAAAAAGAAACTTGCCATAATTGCAATCGTAGTTCTGATCGGATTGCTCGTGGCAGCTGTTTTCCCGTTTGTTTTACCGTGGTCTTATAAGAATGCGGATTCAGATTTAACAAATATGACACCCGATTTTGATATTTCATCATTGTTTTTGAAATATAATTTTGGTGATGGCGAAAATACCTATGATAACCTTTCCGTTCTTGGACCAAGAGGTTTCAAGCTCAAAGAATATAAGGTTGCAAATATGTATTTCGGTTTGCCGGTTACAAGCATTGCACCAAATGCTTTTGCAAACAATACGACAATAGAGAGCATCAGCTTGCCCGAAAATATAAAAACAATCTCGGCAAATGCTTTTGACGGTTGTACCTCACTTAAAACAGTTTCTCTCCCCACAACGTTAACGTCAATTTCCGACACTGCGTTCAATAATTGTACAGCACTTCAATACAACGAGTATGAGAACGCTCTTTACCTCGGTAACGAGAGCAATCCATATCTTGCACTTATGAAGGTTATTGATCCCGACGTTTCAAGCTTCAAAATCCACAGCGGAGCTTATGCTATAGCTGATTTGGCTTTTGCAGAGTGTAAAAGAATCGAAAGCATTACTTTTGAAGGCGCAAACGTTCCTGTTTACCCATACAGTGAGCTTCCCGCACTCAGAAGTGTGAGCATTGAAGGCGATGCAACCGTGATTCCCACAGGTGCATTCAAGGAATGCAGCTCTTT
Source organism: Eubacteriales bacterium (assembly GCA_045606265.1). GTDB lineage: Bacteria > Bacillota > Clostridia > Oscillospirales > CAG-272 > RGIG4608. The sequence continues at coordinate 1,752 of JAZURO010000152.1, read as the reverse complement.
GAAAGAGGTTTCGCTCCCCGATACAGTTGAAGTTATCTCAAACGGTGCATTTGCAGTATGCAACCAGCTCACAACAATCAATATTCCCGCATCACTTGTAACAATCGGTAATTCCGCATTCAGCAAGTGCAAATTGCTCAGAAATATTGAGTTGCCCGAAACAGTAACAAGCATCGGTAATTCTGCATTCTCAGGTTGTTCCTATCTTACAACCATTAATATTCCGGAGGGTGTAACAAATATCGGTGAATCTGCATTTGCTCAGTGTATGGCACTTCAAAGCATTGATATTCCTTCAACTGTTACAACCATTAACAACTATACGTTCAACGGTTGTATGTCACTTAAACACATAGAAATTCCCGATTCAGTAAATTCAATCGGTTTCTCAGCATTTGACGGCTGTGCTTCTCTTAAATCAGTAAAATTGTCATATAATCTTACAACAATAAATATGTCAGCATTTGCTAACTGTTCTGCGCTTGAAAGTATTGAAATCCCCGATTCTGTAACATATATCGGCGATTATGCATTCTCAGGATGCTTGAAGCTCGGAAGCGTAAATATTTCAAAGAACGTTACAAAGCTTGGTGCAGGTCCTTTCCATTCCTGCGAAAGTCTTGCCAGCATCAATGTTGACGAAGAAAACGAATACTATAAGACAATAGACGGCAACCTTTATAGTAAGGACGGAACAGTTTTGGTTCAGTATGCTATGGGCAGAGCTAACGTTCCTTTCTATATTCCGGAGCACGTAACAACGATTGCTGACAGTGCTTTCAGAGGATGCAGAACACTCAGTGTTGTTGTAATTCCTGACACAGTTCAGAACGTTAAGGCATTTGCTTTCTTTGCTTGCTCATTTGATATGAATATTTATTGCGAGTTTGAAAGTCAGCCTCTTAATTGGGATAAATCCTGGAACTATTCAAAATTGCCTGTATATTGGGCTTACACAGAATAATCTGATATCAGTAATAAAACCACCAAGTTTTTTCTTGGTGGTTTTTTTGAATAAATCGGCAAGCTTTGTCAATAATCAAATTACCAAATTGAAAGGAGATTTATTAATGACAAACAAAGAACTGCTCTATATTGAGGACGCCCTCGGACACGAAAAATACTTTAAGCAAAAATGCCAGGAATGTACTGCGCAGCTTGGCGACGGAGAATTGAAAAATCTTGTGACTGATTTAACACAAAAGCACGGCGAAATTTTCAACGGCTTCTATAATTTGCTTTGAGGAGGATAAATAATGAACGAAAATATGAACGACAGAAACGTTATGGAGAACCTTCTTCTTTTGGAGAAAGGTGCGTGTGATCTCTATATGCACGGGGCAATCGAAGCAAGTGACGAAAAGGTTTTTTCGTCTTTTTCAACAGCATTGCATCAGTCCTTGCAGCTTCAAAACCAGATCTATACAAAAATGAAGGAAAAGGGATGGTATGCACCCGAAATGGCTCAGCAGGATAAGGTGCAACAGCTCAAACAAAAATTCTCGGTTAACTGATATAAGGAGAACCCACCCCGTGAAATTCACGAGGTGGGTTGATTTTTATATATAAGTTAATAATAACCGCAAGTAGCATTAATTAAATGAATTTGGCTAAATCTAACAAAATCCTTTCTAAATTATAGTCAAATTATATATTTGCAAAACAAAAACAATATGATAAAATATAATCGGTATTTATAAGAACGAAATCAGTCACACACATTCATACACTTACACTTCACGTGGGGACGGA
>JAZURO010000151.1:0-3683 GCA_045606265.1 Eubacteriales bacterium | reverse complement strand
CGTTGTATCAGGTGCGACCTGTGTTTGTTCCGTTGGCTCTACCGTAGTGGTAGGCGTTTGGATCTTCGCTTTTTTTCGTATCTTGCTTGCCGGTACGCCCAAGTCCAACAAAGCTTGCTGTTCGGCGGCAACAGAATTATCGCCCGAATTGCTTGCGCCATCGCCCTCGCCGTCTGCAAAGAGCTGAAGGTCAAGCTTTTTAATATACGTCATATATAGGTGACTCCCTTTTTTTTACTGTCCGTAAGTGGACGAATCTTTCTGGCGCATAGCGGTGGAATTGCACCACCGAGACAGTCTTTGCTATGCATAAGAGTCCCGTGAATTTGCGCCCACGGGTAGGCGCTTAATGGAGGTGGAAAATAAAATGAAAAAGAGAAAAGAAAGAAGGCTGTTTTCATTTTACTATGGCCTTATATACGATTTCTACACCCACACTCAAAAATTTTATAAAAAATATTTTTTGGGTAAGAATCGGCTAATAATTTAAACCCAATAGCTATGCTATTGAATACGATCCTGACCGCTTCCTTGTGTTCCTCAAGCGGTATACACCTAACTTTTGCGTTGCCTTTTATCCGCTTAACAATGGTGTGCTTGCTTTCAAGCATACCTGCGTTGTGCAAGGCAATAACGTTCTCCGCAAGGGTATGGACAAGTATCGTGGCGGCACTGCACACAATATCCTGCCCTTCCTTCGCTAATCTTGAATGCCCTTTAACGGTCAAGGTAAAAGTCTTGGGGTTATAGTTTACTTTAATCACGGTTTACTCCTTTGGCTGTGAAGCCTCATTTGACCTTTTTCGTGCGTTTGCCGTCCGTGTGTCTTCCTCTTTGGTTAGTCCGCTTTGAACGGATTTAGACGGCATACCGCCGCCCAAGGTGGCCATTATGTCTTGGCTGATGCCTTCAACCATTTCAGGATGGCTTTCAGTGGCAAGCATTAGAGCCATTTGCATATACTGAGAAAGCTTGTCTAATAACGTGCCGTTGCGGCTGATTTTCTGCATTAACTCGTCCTTGCCGTCAAACTCCATAAGGCTTAAGCAAGCAAGGGTTTGGTCAACGTTTTGTGGGTTAAAAAAGCCCATTTGGTAGAACTGTAGCGCAAGCTCGTTCTGCGCAACCGTTGTATAGCGGCTTTTCTTTTGTGCCGCTACTTTGATATCAAAGACGGGCATTGTAAAGCCAAGGTCTTGGCCAAATGCCTCGCCCTGCGCAACAGGCACAAGATTTGCGTTAGAGTATTGGATAAACCTTTCCGCACCCGTTTTGCCGACGATCCTGAACTTGCGAGGGCCTGTGTAAAACTGACGGATAAGCTCAATACACAACTCAATAAGCTTGCCGTATGCCCTGTACGATCCCAAGGTAGAGTCTCTGCTCCCCTTCCCGGATGCTTCCTGTAACGCCGCAATTGCGCTTGCCGCTGTGACACCGCCGCTTACGCTTCCCGTTGACGTTTCCGTGTTGCCACTCGTCTCACGAAGCTCTTGGATCGTGCTGTTGAGAAGGTTGAGGTAAGAGCCGTCAATTGATTTGTGTTCCATCGGGAAAAGCTTGTCTTTGTCCATTGCGCCTTTAACGTGGATTATAAGCTGGTTGGTGTCGAGGAACTCCTCCTCGTTTACGCCACAGCTTTCAGAGGCAAAATACCGAGGTTTTGCCCCCATCATCGTGTTGTCGATAAAAGCCGTCTTCATAATATCGATCTCCGTTTGGGGGTTGGCGGCAATATCTACGTAGCCGTAGCCGCAGGGAGACCCCTCAACGGGGTAAAGCGCATCAAAGACGTATGGGTATAGGCCGTGGTCGTAAAGGCCTGTTTCAGCCATTGGCTTGCCGATTACGTTGCCGCTTTCATCCGTATAAGGCTCGGTTTCGTTTTCCGTGGCAAACAGCACGATATCCTCAACGTATTTGATAAAGTGAAGCTTGCCGTTTTTGTGGTAATACACGTCAATTACAAGGGCCTTATCGTCCGTCTTGATTGTATCGTCAAAGTTATAGGTCGTTTGCATCATTGAAGGGCCTTTAAGCTTGCCCTCTAACAGGTCTGGATAAGTGGCGTAAAGAAGGTCTTTGTCGGCCATCTCCGTGTGGAAAAAGTATTTGCTCTTCTGGATATCCCTTATACCAGCCTCCCAGAAGAGGTTGAGAAGGTTGGCCGATTCAATCGTGATATCCCCAAGGCCGTTGAGCTTTCTTGAATCCCATATAATTTTGTACGCACCTGTGCCAAATTTGCACTTCTGCCACATAATATCGCTATAGGTGGACTCAAATGCGTTCTGCTCAAGGATGCAGGGTATAATGGACGAAAGGATGGTGGCCTCTGCCTTGTCCCCTTCTTCTCTTGGGAGAACAACAGGCGCAGGATATGCTTCCATTGCATCGGCGTGTTTGCTTGCAATAACGTTGTGTAGCCAAGAAGAAACACTCTTGAAGCCGCCGCCCAAATCCAAAAACTTGCTTTCTTCTTCTGCGTTGCGGAGCTTCCACCAATTTTCTGCGTTTTTAATTCGGTTGTGGGTCTTGGTCAAGGCCGACTTATATTCCTGCAAGACGTGGGTAAGAGCCTTTACCTGATCTGCTCCTATAGGTTTTAATTTCATCAATAATATCCTCTCTTATTGTTGTTGTTCTTTAATTGGTCAAGCGGATCAATAACGGGTAGGTTGCGCTTGACGGGGACTAACGGTGACACGGGCCGTGACATACACATATAGCGGATCTCATCGACAGCGTGGTCTTCAAGCTTCGTGTCGATGTCCTCAGGATGCGTTTCAGAGAACATCATCAACGGGATCGTCCTTATCGCCGCCTTGCAATTGTTGAAAATATACATTCGTGGGTATCCGTTCTCGTCAAATTGAAAGCGGTAGTGGACCTGCATCCATCCGGCTACCCTTTGGTTGTCGCCCTTGCTAAAGTAAATACCATATCGTGCGGCAGTGTCCGCTATACTCTCCCCTCGTGAAGCATCCCATATAGCAGGGTCTGCAACACTGTCAACGATCTCCCTGTCCTTTAACCACGGGTGCGATCGTTCAAATTCGGCGATCTTCCTAAACTGCTCATCGGGCGACCATTTAACGCCTTCGTCAGGCGTACCCGTACATCCGTACCATTCAAGGATGCGGTAAAGCACCCCATCGTATGATACAGCCCAATATCCAAGGGAAAAGGGCTTATTATAGCCAAAGTCGTATGAGCGCATTATACGCCATCCCCTTGCTTCGCCGACGTTGAGGTCAAACGGCTCGATAACGTGTGTCCAACGCCTTTGGGCAAGGGCCTGTTCTTGCGTAATGCCTTCTTCGGCACACTTGGCAGGGTCGGGGGTTGTTCTGAAGTCCTCAAAGACCATTCCCTCGAAAATATCCCATCGCCCGTAAAGCCACGCCTCTCTTATCTTTGGCGGCAGGGCCTCCAATTGCTTGATATAGTCAGGGTTGGCCGCTAATAGGGCCTTATTATCCGTTACAAGACTTTGAATGAACTCGTAATCTTCCGCCCTTTCGCCGTCCTCGTAGACCTTGTCAATAAATATACGCTTGATATAACTGTGCGAAACGCCGCCCGGATTCATCGTGTAGTATATCCGTTTGGGGAAATTGTTAACGCCACGGCAACAAGCGGTAATCTTTTTGAGCCAATCCTCTTGGAGGTTGGTCGCCTCG
>JAZURO010000150.1:0-9677 GCA_045606265.1 Eubacteriales bacterium | reverse complement strand
ATCACGCTTCCCGAAGATGTTTTGGAAGCAACCGAGGCGGCTACCCTCGATTTTACAAAAAGTAGCGGTTCATACAAAATTGACGATAGCGTACTTGTAAAAGTTAAGAGCACATATTTCGGACGCCTCTTCTATCGTAACAAGAAAACAGGCGAGAGCACAGAGTGGCTACGCGCTGGAGATATCCAGATTGTTTCTATGGGCGACTTGAGAGCGATGAAGGCAACTCAGGTTGCGTTCTTCAAAAACCAGTGGCTCGTTATTCTTGGAGTCGCAGACGGCTCCGAGTGTGAGGCTACCTGTGCAGACATTTACAAAGCTCTCGTTATCACACAGTACTATCAGAATTACATCGAGCCTACCAATGTAAGTGTAATCTGCTCTTGGAACGAGAAGGAGATTGCAGAAAGAGTTGCAATGATGAGCGCTGGCGCTCAGGAAAACCTCGTGGTAACGCTCAACGAATGTATCAAGAATGGCGCTCTGGATTCAATCAGATCCATCAGAGCGTTTGAAAACGCACTCGGATGCAGACTTCGCGATTTGCACGACGAGGAAGACGATAAGTAAGGAGAGCTAAATGGCAACGAAATTTTCTGAAATATACGAAAGGGCGATCTTCAAAATTACGGATTATGGTTTTCTGCATACCGCCAACGAGTATTTGAAAAAGGCGGCTCTTCAGAAGTACTTGCTATCTGCTGTCGTTGATTTTCAGCATTCTTGCCGTGTTGACTTGAAAGATTACGATAAGGTAGAGGAACAATTTAACAACGACTTGGACGATGAAATCATAGAGATTTTGTCACTCGGAATCGCGTTTCACTGGTTCTCCGCAAAGACGCTCAACAGCGAGCTTTTGCGTAACGTCATACACCAGAAAGATTACACATCTTATTCTCCCGGCAATCTTCTCAAGGTTGTCAAAGAAGTAAGGGAAACGGTTCGCGCAGAATATACGGGTAAAATTAACACGTATTCCTTTCGGTACGGAAATATCGATAAGCTAAAGGCATGAGGTGTTATATGGAACAACTTTTGAATTTTTTATCAAATTTGCGCGGAGATGTGTTTAAACTTCTCCCTATGAAAGAAGACGAAATGGCAGGCGTTGACAATCACCTTAGTGATTACATTGAGGCTCTGCTTATCAACCTTGAGGGAGCAACAACTACATATCCGATTTTGGCAAATCAGAAACAGTACTTGTACGTAATCAACAATTTGCAGTATGCGTCAAAACATCCTGTTGACTTCAAGAAATGGAGAAAGATCGTCTTGAATTCAACCCGCAATATCGACAACCTTTATGTGGCATACGGGGGAGTAAAGAATGACAAATGACTGGTTTGACAAATATCGCTCTTGGTTGGAAATGAATCGCGATGCAGAACGTGAGCAGGAGAGGGACTCCGCAAGAAAGACCTTGATTGAGACCTTTAAAAATAGTGTCTCATATCAAACAGGCGCTCTGCGTAACGGTGTATCACAACCGATCATTGCGACCAGAAGCAATACTCGCAAATGCCGTCTGACGGTTATGCCTGAAGACACCATGAGCATTGGCGACTTGATTTACGTATTCAATGAATATTGGATTTGTATGGAGCTCTATACGGACGAGTATGAACTTACTCACGGTGAGCTTTGGCTGTGCAATCAGCTATTCAAGTATCAAGATTTGAGTGGCAGAATCGTTAAGAAGCACGCCATTATTGACGATGGCTCGTATTCAAAAGGAAGCGATAAAGCAATCCCAGTCACAAATAATACGTTCAATTGCTATGTTTCTATGGACGAAGACAGTAAGGCGCTATGCGTTGACAAGCGTTTGGCTATAGATACAATTTACGATGCAAATGGTAAACCTATTATCGATGTCGGCAAGATTTGTTGGCTCGATACCAAGAGTAGAAACTACGGCAAGGGAAGCCATTTGCTTGCATTTGGGCTAACGGATGATTTGTATAACGAAGAAAAAGACAATATCGATTTGATGATTTGTGATTACTTCGCTACATCATCAGAAGAAGAGCCTGTCACAGATCTCTTCATTGAAGGAAGAGATACTATTCGTGTCGGAACAGGGCGTACTTATAAGGTGAATGCCCTTGATGGTTTGCTCCCCGAGTGGAAGGTTCAGCCTGTGCTTGACGGAGTTTCTATCGTTGGTAACGGAGATTATGGCGTCACTTTGAGTGTCGCTATGGATGACTCTCTGATTGGCAAGGTTTTGCTATTGGAGTGCTTCGATAAATCCGAAACCTATGGTGCCGTCACGAAAGAAGTTGAGGTGATCTCTATTGGCTAAGACATATTTAGATCAGCTCGTAGAATATCCAGCAAAAGTATTGAAAAGGATATCCGAAGATAAGTATTGTTTAGGGCTATTGCTTAACAAGAGTTTCGATAGCATAGCCGAAGAAGATAGTGATAAAGCCCTTGACGAGTTGCTTTATGACTACCAATACGTAGACGATACGACACAGGAAAGCTCAGCTTACATTTGGGTTGAGATAGATGTCGATCACGTTGAAAACAAACAGATAAAGGGTGTACGCCTATATGTTACTATAGCTTGTCACAAGAACTATATGAAACTGAAGGGCAGTACTTTCCGCGGAGTAATGGGAAATCGCAGAGATAATTTGGTAAGATATGTAGATAGATTATTGAACGACACGACAGGCATAGGCGGAATAGGCACTCTATCACTTCAATCCGTAAGAACACTGTCGCCGATCAGCGGATTTACCCTGCGGGAAATCACTTATAGAATTCCTGACTTTAATATCGTAGAGCTGGAAGAACACGAGTGAAATTCACTTACGAAGACCTAATTAGCGGAGACTCCATTTTTGTTAATGGAATAGGTCATTTCAGATCTCCGCAACTAAAAGAACTCAAGCCAACACAAGGAATCGGCACTTGGAAGTACAATTTGTATATTGGGCTTATGGCTTGGGATAGAAGCGAAGTTGTTAAGTTTATGAAGATTACAACCGGCAGAAACCTGCGTAAGTTGGAACAGAACGAAACGCTTTCGCTTTTCGATGTAATGACTCTCATAGATGAACCAAGGATGCTATTGCAGAATGCAATGGCTTTTTTTGTTGTCGAAGATGTTTCTTGGGATAAACACACAAGGTCTTTCTTGCTCACAGATAGTGAGGGTGAGAAGATCGGTGCAATTACCCGAGAGAACTTCGATGAGGTTCGCGATATGATGTTGCAAATGAATTACATCAATATAGGCGAGTCGGCAAAGCCCGTTAAGCACTCGTCCGCACAAGCCCAAGAACTTTGGGAACGGGCACAGCAATATCTCAAAGAGGAAAGCGCAAAAGCGCCGCCGGACAAAAATATGAATCTCGGCAACATCATTTCAAAGCTTTGTGCGGCATCAACCTCTTACAATCTATTCAATATCTACGATTTAACTATTTTCCAACTGTATGACCAATTTTTCCAGTACGGATATCTGAGAGCGATGAATCTCAATGAGATGGCTTTCAGTAATCACGGTGGAGAGAACTTTGATATGCAGGGATGGTTAAAACCAATAATCAAAATATAAGGAGAACAAAAATGGCTAACGCATTAACCAATACTACAAAGATGGCTAACCGCCTTGGTTTGGACATCGAATTCTATGCTTATGCAGCCGATGGTACGGTTTCTGGCGACAAGCTCGCTGAGATTAAGTTCGCAAACGAGGTTTCTCTTGAACTTACCTCTTCAATCACTTGGGCTACTGGCGGACAGACTCACGCCAAGATGATCGGCTTCAAGGATCCTACCGAGGGTACTCTCAAGATTTCTACTCAGGTTGTCAATATGCAGATGATCACTCTTGCATCTGGTGGCGATATCGCTACTGCAGGCAAGAAGGTTTCCTTTAAGAACGACAGTTCCGCTGTTGCACCTAAGTACTACATCATCAAGGGTAAGACTGTATGGCAGGGCGAAGACGGCACTACATACAGCGAAACTATCACGGCTTACAAAGCTTGCGTTAAGCCCGGCTACAATGTAACTTACAATGGTTCTGGCGATCCTCAGAGCCTTGACATTGAGTTTGAGCTTGGCACCAACGAAGCAGGACAGGTTGTTGATATTGGTCGCGACGACGTCGCTGCTGAGTAATTAACTCTATTTTTTACATAGCCGTGGCGTAACAGTCACGGCTATCTTTTACTTATGAACAGAGAAAGCAAATTTAACGTCGGAAAAGATAAAGCCGACAGGACGTTCGACGGAATTGTATTCGACAGTACGGTTGAAATGAGATACTACGCAGAGGTAGTTCTTCCCGGTGTCGAAGACGGAAGTATTCTGAAATTTGAGCGCCAAAAAAAATATATACTGCAGCCTTCTTATACGCATTGTGAAAAGAAGGTTCAGCCAATCGAATATAAAGCAGACTTCTACGTAGTTTATGCAGATGGAAGGGAACAGGTTATTGACATTAAGGGATGCCCCGATGCGGTTGCAAAACTTAAGCGGAAGCTGTTCTGGTATGTATATCCGAACATCGAGTATGTTTGGATCGGATACTCCAAGATTGACGGCGGTTGGACAACCTACGAAGCTATACAAAGCGGAAGAAAAGAAAGAAAAAAATTAAAACAGGCGAAAGCAAAGGAGAAAAAGGATGAGCAACAAGAAAACGAACACAAACGCAAAAGTAAAAAACGCGCTAAAAGCGCTGATTGAAACACAGGCAGTTAAGCCTCAGAAGCTTACATATGGAGAGGGTGAAACGGAATTGACCGTTGTAGTAACCCCCGTGATTCCCTTTACGAAGAGAACAGCGATGATTAACTTCATCGTGGACAGTGCCTTCACTATGGGCATTGAGACTATCCAGAGCTATACTCCCCAGTACGTGAAACTGGCAAAGAGATGCGCAGTTCTTCAGTATTATACTGATCTGAAGATGCCCACCAAGCTCAATGATTTGTGGATGATTGTGAATCACACATCAATCTATCGTGATGTTATCGACATCGTAGGCGAAGATATTCACGACATATTCAAGGAGGCAGACCTTGCGATTGCGGCACAGAGAGATTATCTGACTCATAAGACAGATCTCAACAATCTCTTCGGCAAACTCGGTGGTGCAATTGGCAATATGAACTTCTCTAAGGAAGAGCTGACTGAATTGCTCAATGTGTTCAAGAATATGCCTAACCTTTCTGAAGACCAGCTTATCGATGGTATTCTTAAATTCAAGGCGACAGCAGACAATACAGAAAACAATTAAGACCGCTTAGCTCCCTTTGGGAGTTGAGTGGGAAGGGAGCAAGTGCAAGTGGCAGAAACACTACAATTGGTTAGCTTTATTGTATCAATTATTATCGGTTCATTTAACATCTTGATGATCGTGTGTGAACCGTTCCGCAAGAAGATACTCAAAAGCAAAGAAGATAAAAAGAGAGAGCAGGAAAGAGAAGAGGAGCAACGTGAAACTGACAGGTGCGTTTTGCGTGAACTCATTGAAATGATTTACTACAAAAGACGTAGTACCTGCGAAATATATCAGTACGAATACGAAAGCATTGCTTTTATGTATAAGCAATATAAGAAGCTCGGCGGAAACTCATTCGTCGATAGGATTTGGGAAGAAATCCAAGAGTGGACTATCCTCCCATAAAACATACATTTGATGAAAAATAAAGGGGGCTTTATATGGCAATTTCCGAATCGTACATAATGAAACTCGTGAAAGAATACGCGAAGTCCCCTGAAGGAAAACAAGCGATAAGAGAGAAATATGGCATTGAGTATGATGAGAAATTCACTCGGGCACAGGTGAAAGCCTATGGCAACAGAATGAAAAAGATATTATACAACCATATCCACTCGGAAATTAAATCCATCTCTTTGGATGACATAATCGTTGAAGAGCCTTTACTGCGGGAGGATGGGCGCTTTGAGATAAAGCTTTCTTTCCGAGAGGGAAGTTTGCATAGAGAATCATTATATCCCGACGGTTATCCCGACGGATTGAAGAACATCGTTCTTCTGTTTGCGAAAGGGTACCGTACATCGCACCCCGTTCACGGCGATTGGACTTATAGCGGAACGGTCGTTGCAAAGAGCGTGTGGGGTAAGCGTACTCGCGCACCCAGTAATTTCCTTGACGAAGCCGTAAGTGAATTTAACGGCGCATCGGCGGGGGTTGCGACGGCTTACCTTGAGGGCGAATATGTATAAACGAGAAAATCCAAGCCCACTCTGGTGGGCTTTCAAAATAAAATAAAGGAGGAGAAAAATGGCAGATAATGTAGTTGGCATTAGATTTGGTGTCGCTGGTGGCAGTAGTATCAGTGGCGAGTCCGGTCAGCTTATTAAGTCACAACTGGAAGAGCTATCTAAACAGATACATCTAAAAGTCAACATTGACAAAAATCATTTTACCCAACAATTAACATCATTAAAAGCTGAGCTTGAGAAAACACTTGGCGATTTAAAAATAACAATAAAAACGGATAATGTTACTGCCACCCAAGGGAATGGCGGTACCTCCTCCGGCGGAACAGGAACAAGTTCCGCGAATAACCAAGCGACAGCATACGCAAACCTTCAGAGGCAATTAGAGAGCCTTGCGTCTGCTCAGTCTCGCTTAGCAAAACTAAGCAATGAATCTGGCGTTAGCTATGAGATAACCAAACGCAAGGTAGAAGAACTTAGGAATGCATACGTTGGTAGTCGGCTTGAAGCTATGTCTAATGGCGATATCACAGAAGAACAAGCAAAGTCGCTTAATGAGTATTCTGTCGCCTTAGAGCGTGCTATTCAGACAGAGCAAAAACGTGCGGCAAATGCAGACGCTACGACAAAGCTTGAAATGAGCTATGCAAAGCTGCAAAGAAATGCACAATCGCTATACACGGATGGCGGCTTTGATAAAGTCATCGCCAGAAGCAAAGAAGCGAGACAAATTGTTGACGATTTCAACGCAAAGGTAAATAACGCATTTACCGATGATATGAGCATAGAAGACAAGCAAGCTGCCGTCAAAAAGCTCAATCAAGAGTTTATTGGCACACAGAGTCAGCTAAAGAAAATTCAAAGAGAAACTGATACTCTCGGAAATAAACTTAAAGATACATTTACAAGTAAAATTCTTCAAACATTCGCTTATGCAATCATAGGTATTGCCACAAGAGCGCTGAAACAACTATATCAAAATGTCGTTGAGCTTGATAGAGCTATAACCGATTTGCAGATTGCAAGTGGCAAAACAAGGGAAGAGACCGAAGAGTTAATAAAAACATACAGTAAACTTGCGAAGCAACTTGGAGCTACAACACTTGAGGTTGCGCAAAGTGCTGATACTTGGCTTCGTCAAGGTTACTCAATTGAAGAGGCAAACACCCTTATTTATGCAAGTATGATGCTTTCTAAGCTCGGTCAGATAGAGTCTGCCGAAGCCTCCAAAGCTCTTACGAGCGCAATGAAGGGATACAAAAAGGAAGTAGAAGAGGCTACCGATATTGTCGATAAGTTCACTGCCGTCGATATGGAAGCGGCGGTAAGTGCGGGCGATATTGCTACAGCAATGGCTGAAACAGCTACGAGCGCAGACATTGCTGGTGTTTCAATGAACAAGCTTATCGGCTACATAGCGACCGTTGCAGAAGTAACGCAGGACGGCGCAGAGAGTGTTGGTACATTCTATAAAACCTTGTTCGCTCGAATGAATCAGGTTGCCGCCGGCAACTTCATAGATGAAGAGACAGGAGAAAGCCTGAATGATGTTGAGACAGTTCTTAATGAACTTGGAATTGCGCTTAGAGACGCCAATGGTATTTTTAGATCATCTGGTGATGTCCTTGATGAAGTAGCGTCTAAGTGGGAGAACTTTGACAATGTTGAACAGCACGCAATCGCTACTGCTTTCGCGGGTACTCGTCAGCAGGAGAAGTTTATTGTTCTTATGGAGAACTACGGAGATGCGCTTGACTACGCAGCAACTGCAGCAGGCTCCGCTGGAACAGCACAAGAAAAATACACGGAGGCGTATGTTGAAAGTATTGATGCCGCGCTAAACAGATTAACTACCTCTTGGGAAAAATTTTCAATGACCGTATTAGATAGTTCTTTGGTAATAGGTCTCGTTGACCTATTGTCTGGAATTGTCGATTTGTTAAGCGGGATTGCTTCGATTGCCGATGGTATGTTGATAACCATACCCGCTATCGTTGTTGCGCTCTATGCGCTGTATGCTATTATTCTTAAGATAAAGGCAACGGCAGTATTTACGACTATGTGGACGGGGCTAAAGTCTGTCCTTGCTATTTTCCCAGCGTTAATTGCTGGGTTTAAAGCGGTTATACTCAAGCTTAAGGCGCAAGCCCTTGGGCACAAGATGACAACTGCTGCACTAAATGCGCAGGCGGCTTCTACCCAAGCGGCAACTGCCGCACAGCAAGCATTCAATGCAACCAATCCCGTTGGATGGATTATTCTTGCGGTTACTGCTATATACGCTTTAGTTAAGGCATTCGGAGCTTTAGCTGACAGCAAGAAGGCAGCAATAGAAAGGTATGAACAAGAGGCGGAAGAACAGGACACTTTGGTTGAAAAGTATGATACTGAAATCGAAGCTTTAACCGAACTTCAGAAAAAACTTGAAGAAGCTCACGGCAACAAGAGAAAACTTGCGTCTATATATGATGACCTCAACAAGAGAGTATCTGCTTCGACGAAGCTTCTTAATGGAGAAGAAGCGGCATACATTGCGGTCAACCAGCAAATAGCAGACCAGATTAAGGCACAGGAAGAAGCCCGAAAGGCAGCTAACGACGCGGCATTGGCGGCAAAGAGAGCATCGTTTAATGAACGCGGCGCTACAAGAAAGGGCGATATTCTTTACAACTGGCTTGGCTTCACGAGCAACGCTTTGTTTATGTGGGACTGGGCGGCATCAGACGCGACAGGTGATCAAATGCGTCAGGCTATGAGGGGTACTCTCTCTGGCGCACCTTATATGAATTATAAGCATTTCTATGAGGAAATGACTACAGATCAGCAGGATACTTGGCTTAGACAGCAAGGATTTGAGCGTGCTGACTGGGAAGCATATTGGACGGAGCAAGTGAAAACTGCCCAAGATGTTTTTGCTGATACAATCAACAACAGCAACGGATATTTCGGTAGCGAGTTTATGTCCAATGCTGTAAAACAACTCGTTATGAACGGATTTGACTTGGATGAGATCAACTCCGTCATAGAAGGGCTCCTTGGCGCAGATAGCGAATTAGAGACGTTATTGGGTGAGTATTACCTCTCTCTTGCTAACGAAAGCGCAGATTCTACTGCTTTATATGACCAATTGCAAGGTAAGCTTAATGCTTTGAAGGAGGCATATCCAGAGTTAGCAAGCCTTATAGACGCCATTTCCAAGAGTATTTCTACCAACATAACTGTTGTCGATAAGAGTGTCATCAAGTATAAAACACTTTTGGAACTTATCGAGGACGTAGAAGATGAATTCGACACTTTAAATTCTGCCCTCAAAGAAATCAACGACACCGGCGTAGTAGCCTTGGACACAATCGAAAAGATACTGGAAGACTACCCCGATCTTGAAAGATACTTCACGAAAACAAATCAAGGGTATATAATGAATGATGCATATTCTGGTTGGAGTATGAATGATGTAT
>JAZURO010000149.1:0-8263 GCA_045606265.1 Eubacteriales bacterium | reverse complement strand
CCCATTACATCGGGCTCTACACCGCCCTGACCAACTGCTACGATCTCTGCCATAGGTGTAAGACCATATTTTTCAACTGCTTCTTCACTTGCAAGCACGCAGAAGGATGCTCCGTCGTTAATACCGGAGGCGTTTCCTGCTGTTACTGTTCCGTCGGGCTTAAACGCGGGACGAAGTGTTGAAAGCTTTTCAAGTGTAGTTGCACGGTTAATATATTCGTCGGCATCAAAAACAACTTCTTTTCTGCCAACCTTTACTGTAAGGGGAACAATTTCATCAACGAATTTGCCTGCATCCTGAGCTGCAATAGCTTTTTTCTGAGAATTGATTGCAAATTCATCCTGCATCTCGCGGGTAATTCCATATCTTTCAGCTACGTTTTCAGCTGTAATGCCCATATGCATATTTCCAAAGGCATCGGTAAGAGAGTCAATGAGCATATGGTCAACGAGCTTCATCTCGCCCATTTTATTTCCGCTTCTTACCTTGCCGGGAACAAGATAGGGTGCACCACTCATTACCTCTGTTCCACCTGCTGCGATAAGATCAGCCATACCTGCCTTAATGGAGGTGTATGCGTTCATAACGGATTTCATACCGCTGCCGCAAACCATATTGAGTGAATATGCAGGAATTTCAACCGGTACTCCTGCACCGATAGCTATCTGGCGTGCCGGGCCCTGCTTTACTCCTGCGGGAAGTACGTTACCCACGATTACTTCGTCAAGCCATTCGGGGTTGATATTTCCTGCTTCAAGAGTAGCTTTAAGCACGTCTGCACCAAGCTTTGTGGGGGAAACGTCTTTAAGTGTGCCGAGCATTGAGCCGATGGCGCTTCTCTTTGCACTGATTAAATAAACCTTATTCATTGGACTTCTTCCTTTCGTATATTATGATTTTTGTTAGTAAGTTGAAGTGTCCGCACAGTTTTAGTGACGGACTTATCTGACGCTTGATTAAAGCATCTTGTTAAGATTCTTGAATACTGCTTCTGCGTCTGCAACGATACCGAGGTTAGCTACCTTGAAGATAGGTGCGTTCTTATCGGTATTAACCGCAACGATAAATTCGGACTCTTCCATACCTGCAAGGTGCTGAATAGCTCCGCTGATACCGAATGCGAGGTACGCCTCGGGACGAACTGTCTTACCCGTCTGACCAACCTGGCGAGCGTGCTCAACAAGTCCTGCGTCAACGAGAGTTCTTGAAGATGAAACTGTGCCGTGGATCTTTCCTGCAAGCTCGTGAGCTGATGCAAGGTTCTTAACACCACGTCCGCAAGAAACGAGAATCTTTGCACTTTCAATGTTTGCCTCTGCCTTTTCGGACTTGACTTCTTCAATAACTGTTACAGCAAATTTAGATGTATCCCATTCGATATTTTCAACAACGATTTCACCCTGTCTTGCTTTGTCAGCATCAAGCTTCTTCATAACACCGGGACGAACAGTACTCATCTGAGGACGGTGATCAGGACAAATAATTGTAGCAAACAAGTTACCGCCAAAAGCAGGTCTTGTCATAAAGAGGTTGCCCTCTTCATCCATTTCAAGCTTTGTGCAGTCAGCTGTAAGACCTGTTTTAAGTCTTGCAGAAAGTCTGGGAGCCAAATCTCTACCGATGCTTGTTGCACCAAAGAGGATTACGTTGGGCTCATACTTTCTTGCGATATGTGTTACTGCCTGAGCATAGGGCTCAGTTACGAATTTTTCAAGATTTGCGTCATCAACAACGTAAACGCCGTCGGCACCGTGAGCAATAAGACTCTGTGCCTTATCTGCAACGTTATGTCCAAGAAGGATAGCATTTACCTTTTCGCCTGTCTTTTCTGCAAGCTCACGAGCAACGCCCAAAAGTTCAAGTGCAACGTTCTGCACTTCTCCGTCACGCTGTTCGCAGAATACCCAAATATTCTTTGCCATATCTCTATACCTCCTTAAATCAAATGACGCTCTTTGAGCGCATCCACGATCGCCTTAGCAGCACTTTCGGGATCCAGCTCAAGAGTTTCGATTGTCTTATTGAACTGCTTTGTTGCTGTGGATTTAACCTTTGTGGGTGAACCGCCAAGACCGATGTCCTCTTTATTGAGGTCAAGGTCAGCAAAGGTGATAAATCCAACTTCCTTTTCGTCCTGTGCAACGATATCCCAAACGTTCATATATCTGGGCTTTGCAAGAGTTGAAAGGATTGTTACAAGGCACATACCCTGCACTTTAAGTGTCTGGTATCTGTCTTCAAATTCACGCTTAACGATAAGCGCACCGCATTCCTCACAGTAGTCAACTGCTGCTGCATATGTAATCTGAGGAATACCAAGATGCTCAGCAATCTGAGGACCAACCTGAGCTGTATCACCGTCGATTGCCTGACGTCCGCAGAATACTACGTCTGCGCCGAGTTTTCTGATAGCTGCTGCAATAATCGTTGAAGTTGCAAGTGTATCGGAGCCCGCAAAAGCACGGTCAGTAAGAAGGAACGCTTCGTCAGCGCCCATAGCAAGTGCTTCACGCAATGCTTTTTCTGCCTGCATAGGACCCATTGTGATAACCGTAACGGTTGCTCCGCACTTTTCTTTAAGTTGAAGAGCCGCTTCAATGGCTGTCTTATCATCGGGATTGATGATGCTTGGTACACCGTCACGTTTAAGTGTATTTGTTACGGGATCAATTTTAATTTCGGTAGTGTTAGGTACCTGTTTAATACAAACTATAATTTTCATTTCTGTTCAACCTCACTTTCTAAGGAGTGCGCCGGAGATTACCATTCTCTGAACTTCACTTGTACCTTCATAGATTTCAGTAATCTTTGCATCACGCATCATTCTCTCAACGGGATATTCACGTGTATAACCGTAACCACCGTGGAGCTGAACTGCCTTTGTTGTAACCTCCATAGCTGTTTCAGCAGCAAAGAGCTTTGCCTGAGCAGCATTTACGGAAAGTGTGGGAAGCTTATTTACCTTTGCATTAACTGCAGCATATACAAGTCCCTTGGCAGCTGCAACCTTAGTTGCCATATCAGCAAGCTGGAACTGTGTGTTCTGGAATGCGGAAATGCTTCTGCCAAACTGCTTTCTTGACTTAACGTAACCGATAGTTGCATCGAGCGCACCCTCTGCAATACCGAGTGCCTGTGCAGCAATACCGATACGGCCGCCGTCAAGTGTCTTCATAGCAATCTTAAATCCGTCGCCGCGCTTGCCGAGAAGATTCTCTTTCGGAACCTTAACGTTTTCAAAAATAAGCTCGCAGGTTGCAGAACCGCGGATACCCATCTTCTTTTCCTTCTTACCAACTGAGAAGCCCTCAAATGCCTTTTCAACGATAAATGCACTCATTTCGGGGCCCTTGGGTGTCTTGCCTGTGATGGCAATGATGATGTATGTAGAAGCATAACCTGCGTTTGTGATGAAGATCTTGCTTCCGTTGAGAAGATAGTGATCATCCATCTCAACTGCTACTGTCTGCTGATTTGCAGCATCAGTACCTGCATTGGGCTCGGTAAGACCGAATGCACCGATCTTTCTTCCGGTTGCAAGGTCGGGAAGATATTTCTTTCTCTGATCCTCTGTACCGTATTCAAGAATAGGTGCCACACAAAGTGATGTGTGCGCTGAAAGGATAACGCCCGTGGTTGCGCAGTGCTTTGAAAGCTCTTCAACTGCGGAGATGTACATATAGTAGTCGCCGCCTGCGCCCTCATACTCTTTGGGAACGATAATACCCATAAGGCCCATCTTCGCCATCTTTTCAACAGTTTCAGCAGGAAAACGCTCTTGCTCGTCAACCTCTTGTGCAAGGGGTTTAACCTCAGTTTCAGCGAAATCCTTGATCATCTGTTCAAACAGAATTGATTTGTAATTTGCCATTTTAAGTTCCTCCTTGGGTTAGCATATTGCTTCACCCTTTTGTATTAATAATTTTTTGTTAAACAAGGTCATTTGTCAGCATTTCTCCGCTTCATTTGAAAGCTTTTCAGGGAGTGCAGAAGTATTATCTCTCCTGCACCCCTATAAGCTGACTTTTACGGTGTTAAGATTAAAACTTAACTGTTGCCATACCGGAGATAACTACCTTACCGTCCTGATTATAGCAGGTTGTGTTGAGCTTAACGATGTGCTTATCCGCACGGATCTCAGCGATTTCGCATTCAGCTGTGATTGTATCACCAAGGAACACGGGAGCTGTAAATCTGAGCTCTTGACCGAGGTAGATTGTTCCGGGACCGGGGAGCTTATTTGCAAGAACTGCGGAAATAAGACCTGATGTCAAAATACCGTGAACGATTCTTCTGCCGAAGATTGTTGTCTTAGCATATTCCTCATCAAGATGGATGGGGTTTGTGTCAAGACTTACTTCTGCAAAAGCTCTGAGATCTGCATCGGTAAATGTCTTTTGTACGGACGCTTTTTGTCCTACGTAAAGTTCGTCGAATGTCATAATATTTTCCTCCATTTGTAAAAAATATGAATAATGTTCATATTTGCTTTATAATATTATATATAATTTTTCTTTATTTGTCAATATATTATCAAACATTTTTCACTCCATCTGAATATTTAGTGAAAAATAAACAAAAAAATGTCGCAAGAACTATTGCAAATAACGATGAAAAATGGTATAATATCGTCACTAAGTACAAAAAAGGACTAATCTTGATGGATAACTACAACGCAAAAGGCATTAATTTACCTAAGACTAAGCTCGGTTTGGCTAAAATGAACAAATTGCTTGACGCAGCTGAGCAATTATTCACAACTAACGGCTTTCACGGAACGTCAATATCCGATATTTGCAAAAAAGCAGGCACCGCCGTTGGCACCTTCTATATCTATTTTGACACAAAAACAGACGTTTACCGATATCTTATGTGGAAATATCAAAGGCAGATCAAAAGTCTTCTTGCCGACAGTATAAAGGGCTGCAAAACGCGTTATGAGCGAGAGCGTGAGGGCATTAAATGCTTTGTTAAATTTGCCATAAGAACACCCAATGTTTATAACGTTATCTGGGGTTCTCTCTCCATCGACAAAAATCTCTTTACCGACTATTACAGCTCGTTTGCCGAAAGCTATACGCACGCACTTATCGGCAGTGGTGACGAGGTGGATATTCCCGATGCAACAACGGTTGCGTATATGCTGATGGGCATATCGAATTTCGTGGGACTCCGTGCCATTTTTGAAGATATGAGGGATGAGGATATCGACCGCATTATTGAAGAAACTGTAATGCCCGTTCTATCCAACGGAATTTTCAAAAATTGTTAAAAATGAACAAAAAGCAGGGGGATTTTGACTCTCCCTGCCCATTTTTTTGTTTTATGTGTAAATTCTACAATTTTGTGAAGAAAATTATTGACTTTTTGTGTATTTTTGGATATAATTGTTAGTGGTATATGCTTACGATATGGGTAAGTGTCTCTACAACCGCCGAGAATGGTTGACTACCTCAGTAGTCGCCTTTTTTTGTCTAAATTTGATATTATTTTACATTTTGAATCCTTCTATAAAAAACACACAGAAAAGGAGAAAAAAATATGAAGCTATACATTGAAAATCATACTGTTGAACCGAAGGTTGACCAGTCTTTATTCGATATATTGAAAGAGCTTGGATATTTTCACGGCAAGCTCTCTACCGACCCGCTTGTAGCAAAAATTGCGGGCAGAGTTTTCACACTCAACTATATTCCCCTTCGCTCAAAGGACGTATCTCCCGACAGGCAGACTATAAGAACTGCTATGGAAGCATCAGGCGGACATATCCGCCTTTACGGATATAACGATCCTTTGGGACGTGAGGCATACGTAAGAACTGCGCAGTTCATAATCTTCCTTGCGTTTGAGCGTCTTTACAAGGGCGCTGTCGCAAAGATGAGCTGCTCTCTTGGAAACTCTGTTTATTTCAACGTTTCGGGCGTCGAAAATTTCTCGGCTGACGAGCTCGCAAACGAAGTGCAAAGAATAGTTGAGGAGGATATTCCCCTCCTGCGCCGCAGAATACCCATTAACGAGGCAATCGAGCATTATAAATTAACGGGCGAGACCGACAAAACACGTTTGCTTAAATACCGTGGCAAAACTTATTTCACCGTGTATGAGCACGAAAGTTTTGCCGACTATTTCTACGGAGAAATGGCACCCTCGACCTCATTCCTTCGTTCTTGGAGCATAGTTGAGGCAAGAAACGGATTTATCTTTGTGCTTCCCGACCAGAAAAATCCCGACAGAGTTTCGGTTTACCGTGAGATGCCCAACTTCTTTAACGTTTATTCCGAGGGCGAGCATTGGTCAGAGCTTATGGGCTGTGAAACGGTTGCAGACCTTAACGAGCTGACCGAAAGCGGAAAAATACGTGAGCTTATCCGTGTAAATGAGGCACTTCACGAAAAGAGATTCTCTCAAATTGCTGATATGATCTGTGAGCGCGGCTCAAAAGCAGTTATGCTTGCAGGCCCAAGCTCATCAGGTAAAACGACGAGCGCAAACCGTCTTGCAACTCAGCTCCGTGTCCACGGAAAATCCCCCATTCTTATGAGTCTTGACGATTACTATATCGACAGAGATAAGATAGCTCCCGGCCCCGACGGAAAGATTGACCTTGAACATATCAATACAATCGACACCGAGCTTTTCGGCAAGCATCTTAAAGAGCTTTTTGAGGGCAAAGAGGTTGAAATTCCAACGTTCAGCTTCAAGCTCGGCAAGAGAGTCTGGACGGGACACAAAATGCAGCTTAAAGAAAACTCAGTAATTATCGTTGAAGGTATTCACGGGCTTAATCCTTCACTTGTTCCTCAGGATCTTGATCCAAAGCTTGTGTTCAGAGTTTACGTCAGCCCGCTTCTCCCACTCAACTTTGATTATCATAACAGAATACCTACAAGCACACTCCGTCTTTTGCGCCGCACAGTGCGTGACTTTGAAGGACGTGGAGCATCCGTTCAGAGAACGCTTGATATGTGGGATTCGGTTCGTCGAGGCGAGGAGAGATGGATATTCCCGTATCAGGAGAATGCCGACGTGATTTTCAACAGCTCAACACTTTATGAATTGGCGGTTATTAAGAAATATATTTATCCCCTTCTTCAAAAGGTTGAACCGAGTGACGAATGCTACGAGCAGGTTCGTGCAATGGTAGGACTTCTTAACTACGTACGTGAAGCAGACGTAGAGGACGAAATTCCTCCCACAAGTATCGTGCGTGAATTCATTGGCGGAAACAGTTTTTACAGATAATTAAACCTGAAAAAGCACCCACATGCGTGGGTGCTTTTGTGCTTCTTTTTTTGTAGTGCAAAAGACGGGAAGGTTCGCTTTGCGAACTAAATTCCACATCCCATAACAACAAAAAAGACCGAGTCATTTAACTCGGTCTTTTTTGTTGTGAGTAATCTAAAATTATTATACCATTTTACAATGGGTTCAAATTTTAGAGTTATGGGTGTATTTTGGTGAAAGATTATGCGCCCATTTTTGTTCGACAAATTGGAATTTGTTAAACTGACTTTATTATATCTCCTACCGCATTCTTATTTGACAACCAAATGACTTTATCATCGTATTTATCTAAAATGTTTTTTATTTCTTTTAGATTTTTGTTTTGGAAAGTTTCTGTCCATTTCAAAAGATTATAGAGTGATTTTAACGTCTCTCTCTTCCCTTTTGCTATTCCTAACTTTCGTTTTATAAATCTTATGATAATTCTGCTTTTGTACATATACCGTGGCATATCTAAAACATAGATAATATCCGCTTCATCAAAACTCTGCTGTACCCACGCATAATACACTCCTTCGATTATCCAATCACTGTTACATAAGATTTCTTGCAATAGAGTATTTCGCTCCTCAATAGGTCTTTTTGAACCATATCCTTTATCGTTATCCCATTGAATATCGTCTAAATCAAAATGCGGAATGTTGTATTTCATTGCAAGAGCATTTGCTAAATAAGTTTTTCCAGAGCCACTACAGCCGATTATATGTATGTTCACGATACAACACCCCCATCAAATTCAAGTTTATCGATTAGTTGTATTATACCATAAAAACGGTGAAAAGTAAATAGGACGGCAGGAAAGAGTTTACAGTTATGAGCTTGCTTCGCAAGCGTGATGATTTTGCCTTCGGCAAAAGTTATGATATGATTGCCCGCATCCCTTCAACGCGACGCAGTCGCTCATAACTTGGCGTAGCCAATCATAACTCATAACTTGCCGCAAGGCAATCATAGTTGTTCACGAAGAGATAACAAAAAA
>JAZURO010000148.1:0-11607 GCA_045606265.1 Eubacteriales bacterium | reverse complement strand
CGTCTGCCTGTTCCGCCACTCTCGCATGCCGCGTTTTTCTAACGCAACACTGATATTATACACTATTTTGCAAAAATGTCAATACCTTTTTCGAATTTTTTTGAAAAAAATTTTCAAGGGGCAAATTTTGCCCCTTGTGTGCTTATTTTCTACTGTCAATTACGTCAAGAAGGCGCTCAATCAGTGCTGTTTTCTTCGCTTCGTCCGAAAAGTATTCTCCATCCTCGCAAAGAAGCTCCTTTGTCTCACCGTCAAGCTCTGCGCTGTAATATGCCCTTGGATCTTCGGGATCAATTGAGGTATCAACTACGTATATAAAATACACAACACCCTCATTTTCAAGTCCTGCTCCCTCTCCGTACTGCACCATCTCCTGATAATCGGGCAATGACCAGAATTTATGCGGATGATAATTCGTTACTGTCTTTATTCCGTCCGAATCTTCATAAAAATATTCCTCACCGTTTTCATCCTCGAATTTTTCAACGTTCACAAACGTGCAAGAAAACAATGAAAATATCAGAACAAAAAGCAATATTATTAACACCGATTTTTTCATACTGTCATCCTCCCTTTTATTCGCCTACATATCCCCAAACAACTGGACAGTTTGATATATTCCAATCAGCTTGCCAACCGCCCGGTCTGTATTTCGCCTCACAATAAATCGTGAGCGAATCGCAATCTGCGAACGCGTTTACATTAATCTTTTTCACGGATTTGGGGATGTTTATGCTTACAAGTGACGTGCAATTACAGAATGCAGAATATCCAATGCTCGTCACGGAATCGGGGATGTTTATACTTACAAGTGATGTGCAATTACTAAATGTATTACTTTCAATGCTCGTCACGGAATCGGGGATGTTTATGCTTGTAAGTGATGTGCAATTACTGAATGCATAAAATCCAATGCTCGTCACTAAGTCGGGGATGTTTATGCTTGTAAGTGATGTGCAACCAGAGAATGCATAACTACCAATACTCGTTACGGAACTCGGGATGTTTATGCTCGTAAGTGATGTGCAATTACGGAATGCATCACTGCTAATTCTCGTTACGAAGTCAGGAATGTTTATGCTTGTAAGTGATGTGCAATTACAGAATGCATCAAATCCAATGCTCGTCACGGAATCGGGGATGTTTATACTTACAAGTGATGTGCAATTTCTAAATGTATTACCTTCAATGCTCGTCACGGAATCAGGGATGTTTATGCTCGTAAGTGATGTGCAATCTTCAAATGCCCCCTCATTAATAATCGTCACGGAATCGGGGATATTTACACTTGTAAGCGAAGTACATTTATAGAATGCGGAATCACTAATACTTGTCAATGAGTTGGAGAGGTTTACACTTTTGAGTGAATAACATTCAGTGAATGCATAATCACCAATACTTGTCACTGAGTCGGGAATCGTTATACTTGTAAGTGCGCTAATTTCAAATGCATAATCACCAATACTTGTCACGGAGTCGGGAATCGTTATACTTGTAAGTGCGCTCAATCCAAACGCACTTTCACCAATACTTGTCACTGAGTTGGGGATATTTATGCTTGTGAGCGAAGTACAAGCAAAGAATGCCCCTTCATCAATACTTGTCACGGAGTCGGGGATGATTATGCTTGTGATCGAATGGCAACGAAAAAATGCACATTCACCAATACTTGTCACAGGCAAATTATTATATTTATCAGGAATGACTATATCTATATCTTTGCAAGAACCAATTCCGGTTAACGTATAGCTTTGTTCATCTCTATTAATAGAAAATTGTAGCCCTTCTGACAATGAAATCGTCTCGGTCTCCCTTTCACCGCATTCGCAGTATCTTACTTTAAGACCGGCTTCATCGACAGTCGGATATCTATCAATTTCCCACTCGCCAAAACTATGGTCGTGAAATAAATAATTGCAGCCCGATAAAAATACGGCACTCACCACAACAATTATAAAAGCAACTGATATATTTGCAATTAACTTAGCTATCTTTTTCATAATATTATCCTTTCCGTATGGTTATTCATACTGTCTGAAGCTTGCAACAACGGTGCCAATAAGTGCTACTTCGTCAATAATTATTGCTTCCATTGTGCAATTCTCGGGTTGAAGACGGAAGTGTCCTTCTTCCTTATAAAACGTTTTAACGGTTGCCTCATCTTCTATAAGCGCAACAACAATCTGTCCGTTGTCCGCATAGGCACTCTTGCGCACGATTACAACGTCGCCGTCCAAAATGCCTGCCTCAATCATACTCTCGCCCTTCACTTTAAGCGCAAAAAGCTCCTCCGTTGAGTATTTCGCACTGTTCCAGGGAAGATCTACATATCCTTCAAAATTCTCTACTGCAAGAATCGGGGAGCCCGCTGTTATAGAGCCAAGAAGCGGCACCTTGCCCGCTACTCGTGCATAGGGAGCGCAAATTCGCAACGTTCTCTTTTTATTTGCGTCCTGCTCAATAAAGCCCTTGGCTTCAAGATTGTGCAAATAGAGATGTACACTTGACGTGCTCTTTATTCCAAGAGAGCCGCCAATATCACGCACCGACGGAGCGTATCCGTTCTCGTTTATTGATTTTACAAGGTAATCAAATACCATTTTTTCCTTTTTGGTAAGCTCATTATTTTTCATAATAGTCTCCTTTTATCATATACTGAGTATAGTATATCATACTTTTTCAAAAAATGCAAACATTTGTTTATTATTTTTTGAAATTTTTTTCAAAATATATAAATTGAGGAGTTTGAGATGTTCTTACAAAGCAAAATTTGAGATTCAAACATATTCCCTATTGAATAGTATGAAAAAATGTGCTATAATCTCATTGATTACAGTTAAAATACTAAAAGGAGGTAAATTATGCTTAAAAATTCACCTACCAAAAATGAATATATCCTTTCGTGGATTGAAGAAATGGCAGCTATGACCTCACCCGACGCAATAGTATGGATTGACGGAAGCGACGTGCAAACCGAGATACTGCGTGCAAAGGCGTGCTCCTCGGGTGAGATGATAAAGCTCAATCAGGATAAGCTCCCGGGTTGCTATCTTCACCGTACTGCGATTAACGACGTTGCACGTGTTGAAGGACGCACCTTTATTTGTACAAAAGAAAAGGCAGATGCGGGCAACATAAATAACTGGATGCACCCCGACGAATGTAAAGAAAAGCTTGCAAAGCTCTATCGCAACTCAATGAAGGGGCAGACAATGTACGTCATTCCCTATTCAATGGGTATTGTCGGTTCACCCTTTGCAAAATACGGAATTGAGCTTACCGACTCAATTTATGTCGTACTTAATATGCTGATTATGACGAGAGTCGGCTTTGAGGTGCTTGAAGCCATCGGCAACAGTCAAGATTTTATAAAGGGCTTGCACGCACGTGCCGAGCTTGATGAAGAAAACAGATATATCGTTCACTTTCCCGAGGAAAATACTATTTGGAGCGTAAACTCCGGTTACGGTGGAAACGTTCTGCTTGGCAAAAAATGCTTTGCACTCAGAATCGCATCATATCTAGGCAGAAAAGAAAATTGGATGGCTGAGCATATGCTGATTCTCGGAGTGGAATTTCCAAACGGTGAAACAAAATACGTTTGCGCCGCCTTCCCCTCCGCTTGCGGAAAAACTAACCTTGCAATGCTCATTCCGCCTAAGTATTATGCGGATAAGGGCTTTAAGGTACACTGTGTCGGTGACGATATTGCTTGGCTCAGAGTCGGTGATGACGGTCGCCTTTGGGCAGTAAATCCCGAAAACGGTTTCTTCGGTGTGGCTCCCGGTACAAACGAAAAAACCAATCCCAACGCACTCCACACAACATACAAGGATACGATTTTCACAAACGTTGTTCATAATTTGGATGACAACACGGTCTGGTGGGAGGGACTTGACAAAAATCCCCCCAAAAATGCTATCGACTGGATGGGCAATCCTTGGGATTATCGCAAGTACGATAAAAACGATAAATCCACCTGCGGAGCGCACCCCAATTCCCGTTTCACAGCCAAGGCCACAAACTGCCCTTGCTTGTCAGAGGAGTTTAACAATCCTTATGGCGTACCGATCTCCGCAATTATTTTCGGTGGCAGACGTGCAAAAACTGCTCCACTTGTGTTTGAATCAACCTCGTGGCAAAACGGTACATTCGTCGGCTCAATAATGGCAAGCGAGACCACAGCGGCTGCATCCGGTGACGTCGGTGTTGTCCGCAGAGATCCTATGGCTATGCGCCCCTTTGTCGGATATGATATGGGCGACTACTTTGAGCATTGGCTCAATATGGGAAAAATGATTCCCAATCCTCCAAAAATCTTCCACGTGAACTGGTTCAGAACGGATGACGACGGAAACTTCATCTGGCCCGGATTTGGCGATAATATGAGGGTTCTTATGTGGATTCTTTCACGTTGCGAGGATAAAATCGAAGCTTGTGAAAGTCCGATCGGTTACCTTCCCAAACCCGAGGATATTTGCATAGAAGGTCTCCAAAACGTATCCCTTGATACAGTACGTGAGCTTTTGAAGGTTGAGAGAACATCGTGGTTGGATGACATTGAAAACATTAAACATTTCTATGCACAGGTCGGAGAACGTGTACCGCAAGAGCTTTTTGATGAGCTTAAAGCTCTCGAAACACGCTTGAAATAAAAAATAAAAATGAATAAAAGGAACGGATAATCCGTTCCTTTTTTGCTTTTACTTGGGTTACAGGGTGCCCAATAACATTTCTATGTAAAACAAAAATAATCCACGCATATCACATCATATAATATAAGAAAAAGTGAGGCAACGAATATGAAAAAAATAAAGATTTCACCTCTTAGCATTATTTGGATTTTGTTTTTGATATTTACTGAAACACCGTTTATAATTCCCTTGATATGCGCTGTAATACTGCACGAATTCGGGCATCTTTTGTGCGCTCTGATACTTAAAATCAAAATAAAGAGATTTGACTTATCACTTCTTGGCGCAAGAATAACGACTTGCTCACAGCTATCATACGTTGACGAAATAGTATTTGCGCTCGGCGGCCCATTGATGGGATTTTTGGGCTTTGCATTTACATTCAAAATTGCTTTAATGAACATTTCAGAACCCTTTTGTCGGAGCTTTTTATTTCCGTTTTCCCTTCTCTCGCTATGCCTGTCGGTTTTTAACTTAATTCCCCTCTCGTCTCTTGATGGAGGAAGAATACTGAAATGCGCTTTATGTCTTATTTTTTCGCTTGATACAGCCGAGAAAATTGCAAAAGTTACCACGTTTTTGACATTGGTTTCTCTTTGGATGCTGACTGTATATATGATGCTGAAAATCGCTTATGGGGTGCCAATGTTCATTTTTTGCCTTATTTTCTTCTCAAAATGCTTTATTTTTAACACGAAAAACCGAGATTTTGAGAGTTTTTAAGAGATTACAAGAGCAAATTTGCATATTTTTTGATTTCATTCAATTTGCCAACGGATAATCCAAATTTTTCTTGATTTTTGCCGATTTTTTTCGACTTTTTTTATCAAACCTATTGCAATTTATCTGCATTACTGTTATAATATTTGCTACAATGGATAAGAATGAACTTTTTTGAAGCTCATTCCTCATTCCCAAAATATTTTTATGTAGGAGTATTATGCGGAATGAAAGAAAACAGTGGCAATATCATTAAACCCAAGGTAACTTATACCGACACTAAGGTAATTGACCTGAAAAACATCTCCAAGCAATACGACGGAGAAACGGTTCTTCACGACATCAACCTCTATATAAGAGATAAAGAGTTTGTAACTCTCCTCGGCCCGTCAGGTTGCGGAAAGACAACAACTCTTCGTATTATAGGCGGATTTGAAACTCCGGACGAGGGTAAGGTTCTTTTTGAAGGAAAGGAAATAAACGATCTCCCCCCCAACAAAAGACATATCAACACCGTGTTCCAGAAATACGCACTTTTCCCACACCTCAATGTGTATGAGAATATTGCGTTCCCGCTTCGAATTAAAAAAACACCTGAAAATGAAATAAAAGAAAGAGTAACCGAAATGCTTAAAATGGTGGCTCTTTCGGGATTTGAGAACAAAGACGTAAGCACAATGTCAGGCGGTCAGCAGCAGCGAGTTGCCATCGCCCGTGCGCTTATTTCTCATCCCAGAGTTCTTCTTTTGGACGAGCCCCTTGGCGCACTTGACTTGAAGCTCCGCAAGGATATGCAGGTCGAGCTTAAAAATATCCAACAGCGCATAGGAATTACGTTTATTTACGTTACGCACGACCAAGAGGAAGCTCTTTCAATGTCCGATACCATAGTTGTTATGGCAGACGGTGAAATTCAGCAGATTGGCACTCCTACCGATATATACAACGAGCCCAAAAATGCTTTCGTTGCCGACTTTATCGGTGAGTCAAATATTATTGACGGAATTATGCTTTCCGACTATAACGTGCGATTTGCAGGCCACACGTTCAACTGCCTTGACAAGGGCTTTGAAAAGAACGAGCAGGTTGACGTTGTCATTCGTCCTGAGGACGTTGACGTTGTTGAACCCGAAAAGGGTATGCTCACAGGTCAGGTTTCAGCAGTGACCTTTAAGGGTGTTCACTATGAAATCATTGTTGACATCAAGGGCTTTAAGTGGATGATACAGTCAACCGACTACGTTGCACCCGATCAGTTCATCGGTCTGTATATTGAGCCCGATGCAATACATATTATGAAGAAATCAAAATATTCAGGTATGTTCGGCGACTACTCATCCTTCTCTGATGAGCTTGATCAGCTTTCTGACGCTGAGGCAGCTGAAGAGTTTTAATTGATTATTATTTGAGCTTTATTGCTCACTACTGCAATTCCGAAACAAAGGAAACCTCAGTTGAGGTTATGGTCATAAATAATGAAAAACAAAAAGTCATTTATGAGCTCTATTGCGGCAGCTCCCCATATTTTTTGGGCGATACTATTCATTGTAATTCCGTTGATAATGATAATCTGCTATGCCTTTACCGATCCTGAGGGCGTTTTCACCTTTGAGAACGTAACGGGGCTTAAAGATTACGTATCAATTTTCGGACTTTCGATAGAGCTTTCAGTTATAGCAACGTTTATTTGCCTTATTATCGGTTATCCGTTGGCTTACATAATTGCAAGAAGCAATCCCAAGCATCAGAAGATATACATTATGCTTCTTATGCTTCCAATGTGGACAAACCTTCTTATCAGAACTTACTCCTTAATGGCGCTTCTTGACGACGGCGGTTTTATTAACACGCTGCTTGGAACGAATTTTCATATAGTTGGAACAAAGGGCGCAGTTATTTTCGGTATGGTATATGACTTCCTGCCCTATATGGTGCTTCCTATCTATACCTGCGTTTCCAAGATAGACAAGCATATGTGGGAGGTTGCAAGCGATCTTGGCTGCAACACCGTTCAGACCTTGACAAAGGTTATTCTTCCCCTCTCGCTTTCGGGCATTATTTCAGGTGTAACGATGGTATTCGTGCCATCGATTTCAACCTTCTATATTTCCCAGAAGCTCGGCGGAGGTACGTTTGAGCTTATCGGTGATACGATTGAGCGTCAGTTCGTAATGGGCGCATTCAACACCGGCTCTGCAATATCTCTTGTAATGATGATACTCATTCTTATTTCCCTCGGAATTATGAATTATTTCACTGAGGAAGGCGAAGGAGGTATCATACCGTGAAAAAATATGCATCAAGAATATACCTTTGCGCAATATTCGCAATACTTTATATACCGATTCTCACGCTCATCCTGTTTTCGTTCAACGCAAGCGAAAGCACTGCAAACTTCACTGGATTCAGCTTTGATTGGTATTTGAAGCTCTTTGAGGACGAGGATGCATTTGAGGCACTCAGAAACACACTCATCCTTGCAATATCATCAACAATCATATCCACCGTAATCGGAACAGCCGCAGCGGAGGGTATTTACAGAATGAGAACCAAATGGCTCAAAACCGTGGTAAACAGCGTTACAAACGTTCCAATGATGAACCCCGATATTGTAACGGGTGTTTCGTTTATGCTTTTCTTTGCGGCGGTTGTAAGCATTTTCAAAATTGAGGACTACGGAGCAATCGGTTTTCCCGCAATGCTTATAGCTCACGTTACGTTCTGCTTGCCATACGTTATTCTCAACGTTTTGCCGAGAATCAATGAGCTTGGTAATTCTCTTTCCGAGGCAGCCCTTGACCTTGGCTGCACACCCGTGCAGGCATTTTTCAAGGTTAAGCTACCCAACATTATGCCCGGCGTAATTTCCGGTGCAGTAATGGCGTTCACACTTTCTCTTGACGATTTTGTAATTTCTTATTTCGTCAGCCCCACGGATTTCCAGACTCTTCCCCTTCACATATATTCAATGACGAAAAAGACCGTTAAGCCCGATATGTATGCACTCTCAACGCTCATTATCGTAACGGTATTCACCTTGCTCATCATATCGAATATAAGAAGTGCAAGAAAAACTGACAGTCGAGTTAGAAAAGGGGGTAAGAAATAATGAAAATCAGAATTTTATCCCTTGTATTGGTGATTATCATGCTTCTCCTCTGCGCTTGTAATGAGGCGGAAGGCGCACCCACTAACAAAAAGTATGAAACGATAGACCTCAACGTATATAACTGGGGTGAGTATATCTCCAACGAAGACGATGAGGAGTACGGGCTTTTTGACGTAAATGAGGGCTTTGAAAAATATTTCAACGAAAATCTTGCCGACAAATACGGTTTTTACGTAAAGGTCAATTATTCGACCTATGCAACGAATGAGGATATGTACGCAAAGCTCTCGAACAGCGCAGTATCCTATGACATTGTAATTCCCTCTGACTATATGATCCAGAAAATGATCGCTCACGATATGTTAAGACCGCTTGATAAATCGATTCTGACAAATATTGATAACATCAGCGAGGATTTCAGAGGTATGTATTACGATCCAAACGACACTTACAGTGTTCCATATACCTACGGTATGGTTGGTATCATATATAACTCTGAATTTGTAAGCGAGGAGGATGTTGCTACTGAAAGCTGGGATCTTCTTTGGAACGAAAAGTACAAAGGCAAAATCTTGCAGTTCAACAATCCCCGTGATGCATTTGCAACCGCTATGTATAAAGAAGGGATCAACATCAACTCCCATAACCCCGAGGATTGGAACAAGGCGCTTGAACAGTTAAAGCTCCAAAAGCCAATTCTTCAAGGTTACGTAAATGATGAGATTTTCAATAAGATGAAAAGCTCGTCTGCGTGGATTGCCTCCTATTATGCAGGCGACTATCTGACAATGGCTGCCGATAATGACGATCTTCGCTTCTACTATCCAAAGGAGGGTACAAACTATTTCGTTGATGCGTTTTGTATTCCCAAAACTCCACATAATGACGAAAATTCCAATAATTATAAGGCGGCAAACGAGTATATCAACTATATGATAGGTCGTGAGGCAGCAACAGCAAACGCACTTTACATTGGATATGCATCTCCTAATAAGGCAGTTGTTGATTATGATTAT
Source organism: Eubacteriales bacterium (assembly GCA_045606265.1). Lineage (GTDB taxonomy): Bacteria > Bacillota > Clostridia > Oscillospirales > CAG-272 > RGIG4608. Next base: position 2,068 of record JAZURO010000148.1, on the reverse strand, counting down.
TATCAGGAAATGCTCGACTATAATTACAGCGTTTATAATGATGATGAAAGCGAGTGCATTGTAGATGCTTGGGAAGTTCTTTACGGTAAGAGCAAGGACGAGGCGCAGGGCCCCTACCCCTTTAATCCCGCATACGAGGATTATTTCAAGGATGAGACAACGGGAGTTGACATACAATCTCACGTAAACAATCTTTGGGAGTCGCTGAAAACCGAAAACAAAACTGAGCTTTGGATCCACATAACAAGCGGAATTATAGTTGCAGGCGTTCTCGGATTTGCAATCTACTCACTCTATATCAAGAAAAAACGTTCAAAGTTCTATCGTGACAGAGATAAAGAGCTGAGAAAGCAAAGACTAATGAATAAATAAAAATCAAGCCCACACTAAGTAGTGTGGGCTTTTCTTTTGAAAATCATTATCCTTACAGATCATCTCCGAGGGATAAGCCCTCGGGGATGAAAAAGACATGAAATTTAGGGTTTACCTAAAATAACATTCATTTTATTGGATTATTTACCGATACCTGTCAAACCATCCCAAGTAATTGTGATTGCATTACCGTTATGTGTGTTATTTTCAAGAACAAGCTCTGTAGCATCGCTACCCTTTACAATCTTCATTACCTGACCGTCGCTATCTACGGTATTAGTCAATGTGTTACCTGTGATAATAGCTTTAGTATATGCTGTTACTCTGATACCTCTACCACCAGCATTCTTAATGGTATTATTAGTAATTGTAATTGTATTAACACCACCAACCTGAATTACGTTATCCTTAGGACCTTCGAATTCACATCCGTCAATGATCATTGTTGAAAGAGCTCTGCCATCCGAGTTGATAAGGATAGCATTATCAAAATTATCGCAATTGATAAATTTACAATTAATAAATGATACATTTTCTACCGCCTTACCATAGATATATGCAACAGATTGACCAGTAACACCATTCATATCAAATGTTACATTTTCAAACACAAGGTTTGTGATAGAAATATCAGTAGAACCTGAAGAAAATCCACCAGTGAACGTTACGTTTTCGAACTTGAGTGTTTCTATTACGTGCTTCTGAGTTACGTAATATGTACCTTCGGGATCATATACAACGCTAAAACCTGCATTAAGACTAAATCCGTTCAAAACTGCGCCGTTACCACCAATTGTCAAGTTACCGATTGTGTTTGTCTTAACATAATGAGGACGAGGGGTTCCATTGCTATCAGTACGTGTTCCATTTTCTACAGCATCGCCAACATTATATCCATATTTAAGACCTTCATATGTACCCTCTGCAAGCTCGATATAACCGTTCTTCAATGAACCGCTGTTAATATAGTTACCTGCATCTTCACCGTTTTCAATCTTAAAAATAAGATCTTCGCCAACAAGATAGAGTTCTACGCCGTCAAGATTATCCTGTGCGTGATTTTCGGGATAAACAACCTTTCCATCATTTACAAGAACGAATACATTTTTGCTTGCAATAAAGCCAAATGTATATCCCTTAAATGCAGGAATAAGAGGTTCATTATATCCGTTTGCAGCCAAAAGTACTTTCACTTCGTCGATGTTTGCACATCCTGTGCCGTCTGCGCCCTCAGCTTCAAGAAGAGTGTTAATCTGGTCAACTAACTGTTGGTCAACTGATTGCTGAGCTTTTTTTGTAAAGCTTGTGTAACCGATAATAGCAACTGTTGCGAGAATAGCTACGATTGCGATAACAACAAGCAATTCAACAAGGGTAAAGCCCTTTTTTGTGTTTTTCATTGTTTTTGTCTCCTTTAATGAAAAATTATTTTGTTTTTGCTTCGATTTCGGGTTTTCACCCACAGAGCGAAGCTCCCCCTGTTGCCTTAATTTGCGCTTTCGGGGAGCGCATACCCCTTTGCCTTATATTGATTGCTTTTTGAAAGTACATCCTTTGTATTAAAGTGCGTAGTTATATCTTACAAAAAATTACAAAATAGACAAAAAATTGTTTTATAAGGAGAAAAAAGCAACTTTTTTATGTTGATTTTGCCTAAAAATTCATTTTTTAGTTGACAAATTTGCTTTATGGGTAT
>JAZURO010000147.1:0-2286 GCA_045606265.1 Eubacteriales bacterium | reverse complement strand
TACCTTTCTTGTCCTCTATGATGAAATGAATTACCGAAGAACGGCAGAAAAACTAAACATGACTCAGCCGGGTGTCACACAGCATATTCATTATTTAGAGAATTATTATGGTGTGAAGCTGTTTGAATATGATGGACGTACGCTGTCAAAAACTAAAAATGCCGAACGCCTAAAGCGTTATTTTGACAGCATCAAAGCAGAGGAAGCGGACATCCGTGAAAAATTCATTCCCACCGATACCGTTCATATGACCATTGGTGCAACCAAGACCATTGGCGAATTTGTGATCGTGCCGGAGATACGAGCCTTTCTACGAAAGCCGAACCACACGCTCGATTTGATAGTTGATAACACAGAAGTTCTTTTACACATGCTTGAAAAGGCAGAAATCGATTTTGCTGTTATTGAGGGTGTCTTTGATAAATCAAAATACGGCTACCACCTTTACAAGAAGGAAGCGTTTGTGGGAGTCTGTGCCAAAAGCCATCCTTTTGCAAATGAAACTGTCACACTTGAAGAAATCTTTGCGGAGGATATTGTGGTTAGAGAGTCGTTTTCGGGAACGAGAACATTACTGCACAACGCCATTACCTACCGAGGCTTTTCCCTTGATAACTTTAAGCGTTGCAGCTCTGTCAGCAATTTTTCCGTAATATGCGACCTTGTAGCAAACAACGGTGCAATCACATTTGCCTATGAACCTATCTCCAGATGCCGTGACGATCTTGCTACTTTTACTGTTACGGATATGCAAATTAGCGGTGAGTTTAACTTTGTGTATTGCAATGAGCGTGTTGCAAGAGAGAAAATTAATCTAATTTTCTAAAAGTTATTTAGTATAATGCCAAAACTGACATTTGATTCATCTTCAAAGACTGAACGGAATACAGCTTATATTATTATCGAGCGTATCAGGAAAAAGATTAAAGTTTGTTTTCGCCTGAAAAGAATCTATGCAAAAAACCGCAAAGAGTATTTCTCAATGCGGTTTTTATATGCTCAAATCGTTTTAATAAATTACAACTATATCAGTTTTCTTTTTTCTTCAATGTTGTAATTGCAAAAACAGCAACTGACATCACAAATACAGCAACAAGTGCAGTCAGGATATAATCACTTGAATCGCCTGTGTCAACATTTTCACCTGTACTTCCCTGTCCTGCAGAAGGTTTAACAGAAGGAACTGTTGAAGGTGTCGGCGCTACCGTGGGTTTTGCTGATGCAGTTGTATCTCCCGGTTCTGTTCCCGGCTGATTAGTAGGTGTAGAAGGAGCAATTGACGGTTCACTTCCGGGCTCACTCTCTGTAATTTCAATCTTGTACAAACCACCTGTTTTTGTTGAAAAATCAAAATTTCTGATATCAAGTGTAATTTTAACATCAGAATCTGTTGTTACATCAAAGAATATGTTACCGCCGTTATAAACAGCTTCGCAAAACGAACCCGGTTCAAAAACTGCTCCAACACCAAAGCTATGTGCCCAATCGCCATCAAAGGCAAACTTAAGCTGATATGTGCCTTGCGGAATGTTCTTATACGTTATTTCATACAAGCCTTTCTCAATCTCTTTCATATCGTTTGAAGAAGCTTTCGGATCCCAAACTGCACCATTAAGCCATGCACCTTCACCACTACCAACCGCAGTAACTTTTGAATATGTAAAGTTAATATCAAAAGAGATATTAACTCCCAATAATTTTATTTCCTTCGTATCAGCATTGAAAAGTACAGTCACTGTACAGGGTGACGTAACGTTAAATTTAACATTGTTATTAGTTGAATCTCCATACCAATTAGTTCCATTTTCAACAACTTTAACCTCATATGCACCGGCGGGAACATTAAAATAATCCTTCTTATAATATCCCAAACTACTGTCATATGACATAGCGTTGTTTGAATCGTTAGGATTCCAATTAGATCCGCAAAGGCTTTCTACACCGGCAACAACGTACGTTGAATCAGCAAAAGAACTGATTGCGCCAAAAGAAAGCATAAGAACAATAATCAATAATGTCGAAACAAAAACTTTTGAAAATTTCATAATTTCACACTCCGTTTATCAAAATTATTATTGAACTGTAATTTACAATCTATTAAATTATATCAAAACTCAAATCATTTTACAATACATAATTCTTTTATGGTTCTTTTTTTATTTCCGTGAAAAGTTTACGAAAATAAAGGAGGACAGTCTAGTGATAATTTACTTGCTATCAAATAAATCATTTGTTTGTAACTATCTAAAGTTCTATATCCCCTTGCTCTTCGTTTAGCAGATTGTA
>JAZURO010000146.1:0-21352 GCA_045606265.1 Eubacteriales bacterium | reverse complement strand
GTAACTAATATACGCTTTTATGTTTGTATAGTTGAATTCTCTAGACCTATTATACCACAAAAATCCTTTTGTTGACTCTTACATTTTCGCAAAAATCACTTAAAGTCGGAGGCCAAGCGGTCTTAGGAAGACAAATTATTGTGCCAACTCCTTGGCTCACAGAACGACATGGCTACGATCCGACTTGTAACTAATATACGCTTTTATGTTTGTATAGTTGAATTCTCTAGACCTATTATACCACAAAAATCCTTTTGTTGACTCTTACATTTTCGCAAAAATCACTTACATTTTGGAATAATTGCTGTATGATGATCTCGTAAGAGGTAGCGGTCGCACTCCCCGCGATTGGGGACTTGCTTACCCGTGAAATAATCGGCGATGTATGTTTTCTGCAAGCATACATCGCCGTAATATTTTTCATTATTTAAAATTCTGCGGATTGCCTCTATGTGCCAGACATCACCACCACGGGGAGCCTTGATTTTGGCATCCATAAGTCGGCGGGCAATCTCACGAAGGGAACAGCCTTCATCGTGCCAAGCATAGATTGCTCTTACAGCTTCCGCTTCCTCGGGGACTATCTCAAGAGAGCCGTCGCTTCCGTGGCAATATCCATAACACGGGCGGTCATAGTATTTTGATGAGCCGTTTTTGAATCGTACGAGGTTGCCCCAACGAACGCCGTAGCTCTTAGTTTCGCTTTCGTTCTGATAAAGGCTCGCATACACCGTCAGCATCCGGACGGCTTTCGGTTCGTTGATATGGAGCTTTTCTACCTCAAAATATACGTCAACCTTCATGGCGTTCAGCTCGTCACAGGCGCGTAAGAATTGAACAGTATTTCTGCCCAAGCGGCTTATGGATTTTACGAGAATAAAGTCTATCTTCCCGGCGCGGCAGTCTGCCATCATGCGTTGAAATTCTTTCATATGAAGATTGTGCCGTCCCGATGTTTGATCGGCGTAGATGTCCACGAAAATCCAATTGAGTCGTTCGCTTATGTATTGGCTGTAATATTCTCGTTGCGCTTCAAGGCTGTGGTGCTGTATTTCTTGGTTAGTGCTGACACGACAGTATGCGGCAACGCGACGGGGAAGAGGTATATTGAATATCGGTTTGGCGGGGATTATCGTTGTTTTCATTGTAAGACCTCCTTTTTTATCTCATATAATTACCATAAAAACGAGAGAAATGGAAGTCATATTTTCAAAAAAATAATAATCTGCGTTATACCCGATATGATGCCCGTGAGTCGGGGAGAGCATTGTTTAATATGCTTCAATTCCACGAATGGGGTATCAATTCCACGGGGAGTGTATCAATTCCACGAATGGCATATCAATTCCACGAATACAAGAGGGCTGACCAGAAGCAAATTTTATATAAGAATCAGCGCCGAAAAAACAGGAGCAAAAATGCAATTTTTGCAAAGAAAAAAGCCGAAAAAGCCTTAAAAATAAGGATTTTCGACTAAAAAAACGATAACGGAACGGATTTACTCCGTCCCGTTACGCTGGTCTGAGTGACAAGACTTGAACTTGCGGCCTCTACCACCCCAAAACCGATTGATATATCTTTTTCTAGCCGTTTTTGCTTTTTTAGACCTTTCTGCTACGCAAAAACGGCTTTTTCATAGGATCGATGCGTTGCGCTTTTACAAGCGAGGGGCAGACGTAAGCGAAGGCTGTGAGCGAGAACGGTATATGCGTATTGTACTTTAGCTTATGGAGGGCAGAAAAGTATGTACTGATGAGGAGGGCTTATGACGGAAGGTGTTAAAATTTGTCCTGCGTGCGGCACCGAATATAAGACTCCATCAGCATTATCGAGGCAAGATGGAAAAACACATATTTGCCTCGATTGTGGGAAGCCATGGAGATTTTGAAAAACAAGTAGTTTTTTATAATCAATGCCGCAGGCAATTCATGAACCGAATGTTCAATTCGCGACGGCTCTACCGTCAATTTATGAGCCTAAGGCTCAATTTATCATAAAAAAACAAGGCGGTTTGAGAAATCAAATCGTTCTCTTTACTTTTTCGTTTGGGTGTGGTATAATAACTTTAATAAATATTGGGAAAGGAGCTTTTTATGTACAAAATTGCGAGACTAACCTTTAAGCCGCTTATAGAGGATAGTAAAGAGGGAATAGCGGAAAAAATTGAAAGCATTTTACATATGCTATATTTAAACGGGCAGATAATCAAAGAGTGGATTGTTGAAAATCACGATGAACATTTTATTGCTACAACAATCACAACTGATGACGATTCATTAGACAGCAAATATTATAACGGTTATATTCGCAAAGAGATCGCTGATTTTGAGATAAGCTTCGAAATAGTTTGTGATGAACCTAGATCCACTGACTGCTGTCATTGTCGCGAACACAGTTATTATATATTGATGGTAAATCCTTACGATAGCTCTAGTCCAATCATTTGCGGAGATTGTGGCAAAGAGATACCATTAATCAGAATTCCTTATCTGTATCAAGAGCAGGAACACTGGTCTATATTAGGTTTTCAGTCTATGTATAAAGCTGTTGATACTTTGTGGATGGATAGTTTGTCTGACAGGTTTACAAAAAGACAAATTGTTGATCATAAATCTCAGCTTAACAAAGTTGGAATAGATATATGCACCGAGCTTGAGGGGAAGGTGGGGAAGCCCGTTTATTACCTTCTTGGCAATCCCATTGGTGGTTGGTATGAATTTGAGAAGAACAATAAGGTTTTAACGTCCTGCCCGAAGTGCAGTGGCGAAATCAAGAAATGTGGTGGGCATTTTGATGATGATCTTAATTTATGCCACGATTGCAGGTTGGCATTTATTACTCACGAAGTGATAAAGAAAGCAAATGACGTAGAATAAATACTTCATGTTGACTGTATTGCCGAACCGTGAAGCATTAAGTACTGTGGGAATACCTAAAAATCAACAAGAAGAAATAATTACAGCCATTCATAAGTGCGCATCACAAAACGAGCAATAATACCGTTATCAACAATAAAAGCACCGTGCGAGGGGAATTTCTCGTTCGGTGCTTTATTGTGGATGAGGGGAGATATATAGTGTTGATTTTTATTGTATTTTGTGATATGATAATGTTGTAAATTATAGAAAGGAGAGCAAAACATGTCATCATATAACGAGCTTATAAAGAATTTTGAGCGAGTGCGTTCGTATATGCGGGAATTCTACGTTTACGGATTTAAGAGCCGAGCTGACTATGACAAAAAGAGCGCGCGTTCTTATGACGATGAAAAGCGCAGAATGGAAAGTATTCTTGGCGATTATATGAGCTTTGTCCGCACACCCGAGGGCAAGAACGTATTTCTCTCAATAGACAGTCGCACGTCGGTACACAATCCCTTTTACAAAGTGTTGAAGGCAAAAAGCTTTACCGACGGTGATATCACTCTGCATTTTATCATTTTTGACATTTTGCATTCCCCCGGTGTTGAATTCACCCTTGCCGAGATTATGGAAATCATAGATGAAAAATATCTTTCGGGCTTTGAAGCTCCTATGATGTTTGATGAGTCCACCATTCGCAAGAAGCTGAAGGAATATTGCAGCGAGGGTTTGATAATCACAAGCAAGCAAGGAAGAAAGGTAACGTACTCAAGAAGTGTGGATATCGATACCGTTGATATTAAGGACGCGCTTGACTACTTTTCGGAGATCGCTCCTTGCGGTGCTGTCGGCTCTTTCCTGCTTGACAAGGAAGAAAAGACGGATAGCTCATTCACGTTTAAGCATCATTACATAACGAGCGCTATGGACTCCGACGTTCTCGCTTGCCTTTTTGATGCGATGAGGCAAAAGCGTGCGATCACCGTAAACAACCTCAACCGTAAGCACGATGAGCCAAGACTTGCCGAAATAGTGCCGCTTCGCATATTTATAAGCGTGCAGAACGGCAGACAGTATCTTCTTGCTTATCAAACGCAGTTCAGATGCATCACGTCCTACCGTGTTGATTATCTTTCTAATGTGAAGCCCCTTGATGTTTGTGATAATTTCGATGACCTTCGTGCCCGTCTTGACGATATGCAGACCAAGATGTGGGGAGTCAACACAAGGCAAAATGCATATAAGCAGGAGCATCTTGAACACGTTGAATTTATCATTAATGTTGCGGACAACGAGGAATATATCGTCCGCCGCCTCTATAGAGAAAAGAGGATCGGCAACGTTGAAAAGCTTGACGATCACACGTACAGATTTTCTGCTGACGTTTATGATACGACTGAGCTTGTTCCGTGGATAAGGACCTTTATTTGCCGCATAACGCAAATGAATTTCTCAAACCGTACAGCCGAAAATCGCTTCAAAGGAGACCTTAAGAGAATGTATGAGATGTACGGAATCGGAAAGGAGGTTAGCGAATGATATTCAGTGAGCTTTACTCCGTTTACTATAACACGGTAGCAAAAATACTCTCCGCTATGGTCGAGGGCAACGTTGACAGCAAGACAGCGCAAAAAATCGTTGAGGAAAATGCCTTTGGCGACAGTGCATTCACCATTATGAATGCCATAAAGAGCGAAAAATGGCAGGTGATGACCTCCGATTTTACAACCGCCATTGATCATAAACCTACTATGCCTCTTACAACTCTGCAAAAAAGATGGTTGAAGTCGATCTCGCTCGACCCTCGAATCAAGCTTTTCGGTGTTAAATTTGAGGGGCTTGACGACGTTGAACCCCTTTTCACACAAGAGGACTACTATGTTTTTGACCGATATAATGATGGTGATAACTATGAGGACAGAGCATACATAGGTAGATTTCGCTATCTGCTCAACGCGATAAGAAACAAAATTCCCGTTAAGATCAACATGAAAAACGTAAGAGGGCAAAATATCTATGCCAAGTGCCTTCCCGTAAGACTTGAATATTCCGAAAAGGATGATAAATTCCGTCTTATTACAAGCGGATGCAGATTTTTGACAGTTATCAATTTGTCAAAGATCGTTTCGGTCGCGCGTTGCAACGGCGAGTTTACACCCAAAGAGCACAGGCATCAAGGCAGAATGGATACCGTTACTGTTAAAATAACGGACGATAGAAATGCACTTGAGAGGGTGATGCTGCACTTTGCCCATTTTGAAAAACAGGCAGAAAAGCTTGACAGAAGGCATTATCTCGTTCATATCAAATATGATCACGCAGACGAGATGGAAATGGTAATACGCATTCTTTCGTTTGGACCTCTTGTTGAAGTTATCGAGCCCGAGCCATTCGTTGAGCTTATGAAAAATAAGCTGCAGAAGCAATTTGATTGCAAAATTAAGTAAATAAACTCAAAAATTATCAAAAAAGCTGTGAAATTATGTGATTTCGCAGCTTTTTTTCCGTGAAAAAGCTTTTCTTGGGTGGTAAAATATGCTTGCAAGGTACTTCAAGCGAGTGTATGAAAAACCACCGCGATGCGCGAGGTGTACCAAAGCGTATGTCAGAAGATCTCTTGCGATAGCACAACCTGACACGTTGTAATGCTAAAAGGTGTATTATTGTCATGTTTTTTGACGCACCCCTATTATCGTGGGTTCGAATCCCACCGAGCTGTGAAAATAGCTTGCCAGCGGTATGGTACTTGATGTTCTTAAGGAAGAACTACAAAAAAAGTGCGAAAGCACTTTTAGAATCCAGGCTGATGCCGTTCGGCAAAAGCAAGTAAGATTTTTACTTGTGAGTAGCAAATGCGATTATGACCTTTGCCCGCGGAAGGATACCGTGTATTCGAAATAAGCGCCAAGCAAAATGCTCCGCGCTTTGCCCGATGCACTTAAATTCGTGGCCGTCATTTTCCCATGAACGGCATTTGGCACGATTACATTACTCTAAGGAGGAATACATATATGCAGAAAATCATTATCACAGAGAAGCAAAGAGGATTGCTTTTCAAAAACGGAAAATTTATTAAGATGCTTGAAGCAGGCAAGTATTGGCTCATGGGCGGTAAGCTTGTGGATTTGCTCGCTCTTGATCAGCAGATCACTTCTAACAGATGTGCTCTTGAGACCTTGCTTCAGAACAAGGAGCTTGCTACTCGTGTAGCAGTATGTGAGGTGGGAGACACCGAGCTTGCTTTTCACTATGTTAACGGAAAGTTTGCAGGTGTACTTAAAACAGGTAAGTATGCTTATTGGAATGATGTTGATAAGCACGAATTCACAGTTGTTGATATTACCACACCCGAGGTAGATGAATCCATTACCGAGCATTTGTTTTCAAAGATTCCTACACTCTATTACATTAGAGTTGAGGTTGGTGAGTATGAAAAGGCATTGATTTATTTCAATCGCAAGCTTGCCAAGGTGCTTGACGCAGGTGTTTACTACTTCTGGAGAACATCTGTTAAGGTTGACGTTGATATTGTTGATACACGTCTTACTCAGATGGATATTACAGGTCAAGAGATGCTTACTGCGGATAAGGTATCACTTCGTATCAATTTTGTGTGCAATTACCGAGTAACTGACTGTATCAAGGTTTTCACCGAGATCAATAATTACGAGGAGCAGTTGCATGTAGCTGCCCAACTCGCCCTTCGTGAGTACGTGGGTAAGTACAAATTTGATGAGATTCTTGAGAACAAGGACGGTATGTCAAAATTCGTATTTGAGAAGCTCAAGGCAAAGGAGAAGGATCTCTATATCGAGATTATGGATGCAGCAGTTAAGGATATTATCCTTCCCGGTGAGATCCGCGATATTATGAACACCGTTCTCGTTGCCGAGAAGAGAGCTCAGGCAAACGTAATCACAAGACGTGAGGAGGTCGCATCGACCAGATCCTTGCTCAATACCGCTAAGCTTATGGACGAAAACAAAACCCTTTATAAGCTTAAGGAACTTGAGTACGTTGAGCGCATTTGCGAGAGCGTGGGATGTATCAATCTCAACTCCGGCTCTGACGTACTTACGCAGCTTACATCAATCCTTCACGGCAATAATGCCTAATTAAGATATGGTCGGCGCATTGTTGTCATAAGATGATAATGCCCGACCGTATTTTATAGGAGAAGATTATGATAGAGATTATAGGCAAATTCAACACCGCGAAATGCTTTGCGACAACTATTGAGGATGGTGCGCGTGAGCAGATACAGGCGGTATGCGATACCGAGGCATTTGCCTCATCCAAAATAAGAATAATGCCCGACGTTCACGCGGGCAAGGGCTGTACCATAGGTACAACTATGACAATTACCGATAAAATAGTGCCCGCTATGGTGGGCGTTGACATCGGCTGCGGTATGTACACCGTTTACCTTGGCAAGATAGATATTGACTTTGAGAAGCTTGACGAGGCGGCTCACTATATCCCCTGTGGCAGAAACGTTTGGGAAGGAAGAAACGAGAGATTTGACCTCACCTCTCTTCGCTGCTACAGAAATCTCAGGGATACCAAAAGACTTGAGAGATCGCTCGGAACACTCGGTGGCGGAAATCACTTTATAGAGGTGGATGTCGATGAGGATGGCGGTAAATATCTCGTAATTCATTCGGGTAGCCGTAATCTTGGCACTCAGGTGGCAGATTTTTATCAGCAACTTGCAGTTGACCTTAACATAGGTAAAGAGGAGTATTTTAAACAACGCGAAGAGATAATACGCACATATAAGGAAGAAGGCAGAAGAGCTGAAATTCAAGCGGCATTAAAGATACTTGATAAAGATTTTAAGGCGAAAAATCCCACCTTGCCTCACGACCTCTGCTATCTCTATGGCTCCTTTATGGATGACTACCTTCACGACGTAGATATCTGCCAGAAATTTGCCGAGAGAAACCGTGCTAAAATGGCGGAGATTATTCTTGATAGATGTGGTTGGACCGCTGTTGAGACTTTTCAGACCATTCATAACTATATTGATGTTGGCGAGATGATTCTCCGCAAGGGCTCCGTTTCCGCAAAGCTTGGCGAGAAGCTCCTCATTCCCATCAATATGAGGGACGGATCTCTTATTTGCATTGGTAAGGGCAACGAGGACTGGAACTTTTCAGCGCCTCACGGTGCGGGACGTCTTATGTCACGTACCGCCGCATTTGAGCGCCTTACTATGGAGGAATACGAGAAGGAGATGGAGGGCATTTACTCAACCTGTGTCCTTCCCGACACACTCGACGAGTCGCCCATGGCATATAAGAGCATGGATGAGATCATCGAAAATATAGGCCCCACAGCCGGTATTGTTCGCAGAATCAAGCCCATATACAATTTTAAAGCGGCTGAATAAATACACAAACAAAAGCACCGTACGGGAACTAATCCTTGTTCGGTGTTTTTTTGTTTTATGACAAGGTGTGTCAATGTCATTTCCGTAACTTTTTATAAATTTAATTTTATGACAAGGTATGGTGCTTTGAAGGGCATTAGTAGAGAAGATATTGTTGCTATTATAGAGTGGTTGATTGAAAATCACTTTATTTTGCAAACAAAAGGTGCTTACCCTGTTTTGCATCCAACTTACGATGGCATTCACTATACGGAAACCATAGCGCAGAAAAAATTAGAAATGTTATCTAAGTTTTTGCATAAAAATGAACAAATTTAACTCCCTGAACGATTAAAGGGGTGAACGATAGAATTCCGCTATTTTTGTTGCAGCAAGTGCAGGGAATAGCGGAATTCTTGTTTTTGCAACTAAAAAAAGCCCTTAAAACCGTTAAAAGTAGCGATTTTAGGACTAAAAAGTGCTATTTTCACTATAAAAAACGAAAATCCATAGCCGAAATTGTATCGACTATGGAATTGTTTTTGGTTGCGGGGGTGGGATTTGAAAGTCCCAGTCGAAAATATAGTCGTCTTGGTTGCGCACTGAAGCGCACACCAAACACTCCTTATTTTCTCCCATCTCGTTCTCCCTTTATCTGCCACAGGTAGCGGTCGAACTCGATGCCCCCGACCTCCTCCGTCGGTCGTGGTTTCAAACTCACCCAACAAAAAGAAAAAACCAACCACAAGGGTTGGTTTCTCTTTTTGGTTGCGGGGGTGGGATTTGAACCTCACGACCTCCGGGTTATGAGCCCGACGAGCTACCAGGCTGCTCTACCCCGCGATATCTGGTGATCAAGAGTGGTGCCGGGAACGGGAATCGAACCCGTACGGTACTTTCGTACCACGGGATTTTAAGTCCCGGGCGTCTGCCAATTTCGCCACCCCGGCGAAAATTCACAACGCCACGTTTGTGACCACTCTTAATTGCTTGAATAGTATAACATAGAAAATCCATTTTGTCAACACCCTTTTTGGAAAAAATATTGACTTTTTTTGGTTTAGAGGGTACAATAGAACTACAATTACTATTAATATACGTGGATTTTGGAAAATTATGCATAAAAAATTTAATCCTATAATACAAGATGAGCCCACCGTATTTTATGAGGATGTTTATTTGTTTTCTGACTCAGGAAAGGTACTGACGGGAAGGCACGGTGCTAAGAGCATCAAAAATATTTTTGATCTTATCGACAAAGAAGAATTCGTATTCGTTCGTGGTAATATGTTCTTTGCAGGATTGCAGCCGCTTTTGCTTGTTGATTCGGACGTTGGCCCAATATTTATAGATGATACTCTTTTTGGCAGTTACAGGTTGCTTGTAGCAATTATACCGCATTTCAGCAGGCAAGAGATCCTTACAATAGTCAAAGATGAGATAAAGCCGATTACCCTTGCAAGTAATAGGATGAAGTCTGAGCTTGAATTTAATAATTCTATTGCCCTTGACAGCTCACACAAAGAATTTGCGCAAAGGTTGTTATCAACCCACCGTGGGCCGTATTATTACCGTGTTCACGGAAGAACGAACGGCGAGATATCTATGATGATGTCCGAAATCGCCTATGATTATTCCTGCCACTGCGGATGTGAGCTTGAAATCACGATAAACGGAGTGGGTTTATATGAGATGAAGAACGATCTTTGTATTGATTCTTATGTTTTTGCTTTGACGAGTCTTTTGTTTTTGGCACGCAACTATTCGGTGCGACGCAGGGCAAAAATGGATATTTATTTTAATGAAATGGGCATATATCTTGAATTCGGTTTTGAAATGGCGAGTGAGTATTACGGAAAAACGTTGACAAGAGAAGCGGAAGAATTAAAGAATTTTCAATTCAGAGCATCTTCACGCTTGTTTGACTGCGATTATTATCAGACAGAGAAGATATTTGCTGTGAGATGCTATCCGTGGTTCAAGCATCCGAACTCAGCGGATCTCAAGGAGCCGAAAAAGGAATTTATCTACGATATATAATTTGAAAGGAGGATGTGACGTGGCAAATTTAAGTGATGCATCCGTTAAGGTGCTTTCCGGCATAGGCCCTGCGCGTGTTAAGGCATATAGCAAGCTTGGAATAAACACCGTTTCGGATCTGATTTATCATTTTCCCCGTGCGTATGAGAACAGGGGAGATATAAAGCTATTGTCGGAGTGTATTCCCGGGAACAAAGCGGCGCTTGAAATGGTGATAGGCACATTTCCTAAAAAGACAATGATTCGCCGTGGAATGACTCTTTTGAAATTTACTGCCTTTGATGACAGCGGAACCTGCGAGATAACCTTTTATAATCAAAACTATCTTGCCGATAAATTTCCTCTTGGATCTGCCTTCCGTTTTTACGGTCAGGTGGAGAAGGTCGGCAGACGCTATAAAATGAACAGTCCTTCTTACGAAATGATAATCGAGGGAGAGGACCTTAAACCTCTTGTGCCGATATATCCCTTGACCGAAGGATTGTCAAAGAACAGGATAGCGGCAGATATTGAGGCGGCTTTGAGTGTTCTGTCTCCCGAGCTTAAAGATTATCTTCCTGATGAAATCAGGCACAAATACAAGCTATGTACATTGCCATTTGCGTTGCGTGCGATTCACGATCCAAGTGATTATGAATCGGTAGCCAAAGCAAAAAAGCGCCTTGTGTTTGACGAATTTTTTACCTTTGCACTCGGTATGACTTTAAGCGGTCAAAAGCGCAGGGAATACGGTGCGCCGATATGTAAAAATAATGACATAAGCGAGCTTTTATCTGCATTTCCTTATGAGCTTACGGGGGATCAGAAAAAGGCGATTGAAGATATAAGACGTGATATGGCAAAGGATACTCCTATGAGCCGAATCCTTGTGGGTGACGTTGGATGCGGAAAAACCGTTTGTGCTATGGCAGCAATGCTTATTGCCGTAAAAAGCGGACGTCAGGCGATACTTATGGCACCCACTGAGATTCTTGCACGTCAGCATTACAGCGATATTGCTCCTATATTTGAGAAGATGGGATATAAGACGGAGCTTTTAGTTGGATCTCTTACCCCTGCACAAAAGAAAAAGGTAAAGGAGTCATTATCAAGTGATGATGTAATGTTGCGCACTGATGTTGTAATAGGAACGCACGCTCTTATTTCAGAAGGAGTGGAGTTTCATTCTGCGGGCGTTGTGGTTACGGACGAGCAGCATAGATTCGGCGTGGCTCAAAGGGCAACGCTCTCAAAAAAAGGAGAGCACTCACATGTGCTTGTTATGAGTGCGACTCCCATCCCACGTTCACTTGCGTTGATTATGTACGGAGATCTTGATCTTTCCAAAATAAACGAGATGCCGAAGGGCAGACAAAGAGTAGATACCTTCGTGGTTAATGAGAATTACCGTGTTCGCCTAAATGCCTTTATTGAAAAGCAGGTTGCTGAGGGAGGACAGGTCTATATAGTTTGCCCAACGGTTGAAGAAAAAGAGATTGAGGATTCGGGCGAAATTGCGCTTTCCGACTTTGGTTTGCAAAAAGAGGAGATGCCTCCCCTTAAAGCTGCTGTGCAGTTTTCGGAAGAGCTTTCCGCTGCTTTGCCAAGACTCAACATTGCATTTCTTCACGGAAAAATGAAGGGCGCAGAAAAGGATGAAATAATGGGACGCTTTTCTCAGGGTGAGATTGACGTTCTTGTTTCTACAACGGTAATTGAGGTTGGTGTAAACGTTCCGCGCGCAACCCTTATGATAGTTGAGAACGCTGAGCGCTTTGGCTTGGCGCAGCTGCATCAGTTAAGGGGACGTGTTGGCAGGGGAAACAAAAAGTCATATTGCGTTCTCGTTTCCGACAGTACGGGCAGCAATGCAAGAGAGCGTCTTGAAACAATGAGAAAGGAATATGACGGCTTCAAAATTGCCGAAAAGGATCTGGTTCTGCGAGGCCCCGGTGATTTTATTAAGGGCTCCGGCGATCCCCTTGTTCGTCAAAGTGGGGGACTGAAATTCAAGCTTGCTGATATGAGCGAGGATTCGGGTGTGCTTTCGGACGCCTATGACGCAGCGAGAGAGCTTATAGAAAGATCTCCCGACCTCTCTGATAACGAAAATCTTAGAAGAATGATTGCAAAAATGTTCTCGATAGATGCTTATTCCTTGAATTAACTGTAATAATGTGACAAAAGATGAATAAAAATGCGTATATATTGTATTTTTTGTGAATAATATGCTAAAAATACAAAAAAGTGCGATTTGTTCATAAAATATTCATAAATGCGTGGTATTATAGGAATGTTGACAAATCAACATTTGGAGGACTTATGGAAACTAATAGGTTTTTGATGTTCTATCAAAGCTTTGAAAGAGTTGTCAAAGACATTAAACGAAAAGAGATGTCGTATATGAGCGAATACGGATTGCGCTCAGTTCACCTCAGATGCTTGCTGAGAATAAATCAGAGCGAAAAGGGAATGACGATAACACAGCTTTCAAAGGCAACGAACACAGATAAGGCATTGATATCAAGAGTTGTAAAAGAGCTATCCAATGACGGCTTTCTTGAAAACAAAAATGCCAAAGAAGAAAAAAGCTACAACAAAAAGTATTATCTCACGGAAAAAAGCGAAAAAATAGCATCCGACATAAATGGAGATATGATAAGATACCTTGCACAAGCAAGAGAGGGTATTCCTGATGAGGATATGCATAAATTTTATGAGATTCTTGCACGTCTTACACAAAATATATCTACAATAGCGGATAGTGAGGAATAAGGAGATTATTATGGATTATAAGGAACTAAAAGCGATGCCTGTTCGCTCGCTTTATCAGAATATTGAACTTGCAAGTCAGAAGTACGGTCATCACGGCTTGTTTGCTTTTGAGAGAAACAGAACCGACTATGAGATCTCATACGAGGAGTTCTATGAATATACCAATGCTATGGTCAGGGGCTTTATTCATCTTGGACTTGCAGGAAAAAGAGTTGCCATTATAGGCGAGAATTGCCCCGAATGGATCGTGACTTATCTTGCAGCAATCACAGCAGGCGGCGTTTCAGTGCCGATCGACGTTGCACTCTCAAAAGAGCAGCTTGTTGAATTTGCAAAAATGGCAGAGGTTGAGGTGCTTGCATATTCAAGCAGCTGGGCTTCTTTCGTTGAAGAACACGCAGATGAATTTGAAGGCGTTACAAACTTTATCAAGCTCAACGATTATTCGTTTGACTTCAAAACCGAGCATATTTACGAGCTTGAAAGATTCACAAGCGTTTCAAAGATTGCCCATACGGGTAATGCGATAACAGATATTAGGATTCCCAAGCAAGATGTTGACAGAATGAGCATTATGCTCTTTACGTCGGGCACAACGGGAACGAGCAAGATTGTTATGCTTTCGCAGAAGAATATTGCTACTGTTATTAACTGCGCAAGGGGACCTCTTGAAAAGTTCACAGAGGATGACGTTCTTCTTTCCGTTCTCCCCGTTCACCATACCTATGAATTGACCTGTGGCATTTTCTGTGCTATCGACCACGGATGCAAAATCTGTATCAATGACTCGATCAAGCACGTTTCAAAAAATCTTAAAAAGTACAGACCTACGGGTATGGCAGTAGTTCCGCTTTACGTTGAGGTGTTCTATAACAACATTATGAAGAACGTAAGAAAGCAGGGAATTGAAAAGACATTTAATTTTGCCATCAAGGCAAGTACTGCCGCAAAAAAGGTTAACATTGACCTTTCAAAGAAGCTTTTCGGTAAGGTTATGGAAGCATTTGGCGGACGTCTTTGTAAGTTGGTTTGCGGCGGAGCAGCACTTCGTCCCGAGCTCGTTTCAACCTTCCGTGCAATCGGTGTTGAGATAGTTCAGGGATACGGTATTACTGAGTGCTCACCCCTTGTTTCGGTTGTTCCTTTCGGCGTATATAATCCCAAGTCCTGCGGTAAGATAGTTGAATCAATGCAGGTGTTTATCGACAAAGAAAATCCTTCTGACGAATTTGGTGAAATCGTTGTAAAAGGTGCAAACGTAATGCTTGGCTATTACAATAACGAGCAGGCAACAAAAGAGGTGCTTTCCGATAACGGTTGGTTCTATACGGGTGACTACGGTTACGTTGATAAAAAGGGATATCTTTATATTACAGGAAGAAAGAAGAACATTATCGTTCTTCAAGACGGCAAAAACGTATTCCCTGAGGAGATAGAAGAATATCTTGGTGCAATTCCTCATATCAAGGAGTGTGTGGTTATCGGACGTCAAAAGGATAAAGACCTTGCTATAACTGCTCTTGTGTATCCCGATTTTGAATATACCGAAAGCATTGGACTTAAATCCAAGGATGAGGTATATAATGCAATCAGAGAGCAGATAAACAATATGAACAGAAAGCTTGTTGGATATAAGAGAATAATGGCTCTTGAATTTGTGGAAGAGGAGTTTGAAAAGACTCCTTCAAAGAAGATCAAGAGATTCCTTTATAAATAAAATAATTTGGCACATCCCCTCGGCGCAAGCTGAGGGGGTGTGCTTTTTGTGATATTTTTACCTTCGGTTATTTTTATATAACAAAAAAACAAGATTTATCGTATATATACAAAATATATTGCTTTTTCATATATAGTATGATATAGTATAATCAGAATAAGAATTTTTCAAAAATTGAAGAAAAACTTTGAAAAAACAGGTAATTATTATAGAGAACTTTTATGGTTCTTAAATATTTAGTGCAAAACCACTTGAAAGAAGAACTGTATATATTGTAAACTAGAGAAAGATCATGTACATCAATATACATATATATCCTGTATGGACGAACACACACATCGTAAAATATGCTCGTGTGGTATTTCGGTAATAGTCCTACTTGATGATGAAAATAATGACGAAGAAAAAACCGAATAACTTTACATAAATTTATCCCCCAAGCAAATGCTTGGGAGATTTTGACTAAGAGCAAATTATATTAAGAATTTTTATCAGTAATAAAAATCGTGGAGTCCGATGCGTGCGGCAAAGGGTCGGTTTTTACTTATCCAGTTGCTTGTTGCAATTCTCGGGTTAAAGAAAAACATAACTCCGGGGACTATTTCATACCCTTCAAGGCATATTTTGGCTGCGATTATACTATCCTGACTTGGCTTGTTATATATTGTTCCCGTATATGCGGGAGTAAACTGTATTCCGTGTCTGAAATCGAATATTACACCGTAAACGGTATTTGGATATTGCTTGCTCGCCTTACGGTTAAGCACGACGTTTCCAACGGCGATTTTTCCTTCAAGTATTTCACCGCCTGCCTCTGCCTCAATTATGCGTGAGAGCCAGTAAAGCTCGTCCGCATTATAGTAGCTTTCTGCATCCTTCAATGTCCAGGAAGCTTTGATAAGATTGACAGAGCGAGTTTTCTCATTCCACTTTACTTCAAGGTGCAAGGCTCTTGCAAGGGGACGTATGGGAACGTAGAGCGAGCCGTTTATATTTTTAACCTCGCCTATTCCGTAAAAATATCTGCCGTTGACCGATATGTAACGTTTTCCGGTTGTAACGCTTATTGTAAGCCCGTCATATTTTACGGTGGCTGTTTTCGTTCTGTCGTCGTATGTGATATTGCAATTTTTTGCGCTTTCTGAAAGGCGGCGAAGCGGAACGTAGGTAATAGAATCAA
The DNA here is from genome assembly GCA_045606265.1 of Eubacteriales bacterium. Taxonomy (GTDB): domain Bacteria; phylum Bacillota; class Clostridia; order Oscillospirales; family CAG-272; genus RGIG4608. The sequence goes on along the minus strand of JAZURO010000146.1, from coordinate 5,429 downwards.
TAAGAAGAGCCTCGCCGCTAATGATCTCCTTGCCCTCAAGATGAAGGGGAATTTGCTCATAGTCAGGTTTTTGTGCCGCAAACGTGCTAATCGGCATCATCATAAGTCCGATAAGCAAGAGCGACAAAACACTGAAAAGTTTGGTTCTTTGTTTCATAAGATTGTCCTTTCTTGTTGTTTTTTATAAATAATCTCCTTTCATAGATTGCAGGGAATGATGATTTTCTCTGCATTATTATTTTATCAAAAAAGAGATGTGGTTTCAACCCACAATAAAAGGTATAAGAGGATGCATTTGCCATATTGACAATATTCTGCATATTTGGTATAATAATTATGTATGTGAGGTGATATTATGGCAAATAAAAATGAGGTACTTGCGGATATCTTGCGTCCACAGACCTTTGACGATATCGTTGGGCAGAGCCATCTTTTTGGTGAGCGAGGCATTTTGCGTCGTATGATGGAAAAGGGAAGAATGAGCAATATGATCTTCTTTGGCCCTCCCGGAACGGGAAAAACCACTGCGGCAAGTATTATTGCAAAGCAGTCGGGAATGGATTTTTATAAGATTAACGCAACAAGCGCAACACTTTCTGACGTTAAGGATATTATTGCGCAAACGAATAACGTTTTTGGCTTTGGAGGTATCCTTCTCTATATAGACGAGATTCAATATTTCAATCGCAAGCAACAGCAGGCACTTCTTGAATATATGGAGGACGGCAGAGTAACGCTTATTGCTTCAACAACTGAAAATCCTCATTTTTATATATATAATGCTATAATTTCACGTTCAACCTTGTTTGAATTCAAGCCCGTTGAGAAAAAAGAGCTTGCAAAAGCACTTGACAGGGCGCTGAGATTTCTTAACGAGAGGGATAATACCTCAATCGTCGCAAGTGAGGAAACTCTTGAATTTATTGCACAATGCTCCGGAGGTGACGTGCGCCACGCTATAAATTTGCTTGAAGGAGCATATTATGCAAGTGAGGGCGAGATCAATACCGAGCTTGTAAAAACACTTCATATACCTGTTGATAATTTCTCGGATGATGCTCATTTTGATCTCCTATCGTGCTTGCAAAAGTCGATAAGGGGTTCTGATCCTGATGCCGCTGTGTTCTATCTTGCAAAGTTGCTTCACTGTGGAGAGCTTCTCTCGGTTTGCAGGCGCTTACAGGTTATTGCAAGCGAGGATATAGGACTTGCTTATCCTATGGCGGCAGCAATTACAAAGGCGTGCTGTGACTCAGCACGTGAGCTTGGTATGCCTGAGGCGGCAATACCGCTTTCAAATGCCGCTGTAATGCTTGCCACAAGTCCAAAATCAAATTCAGCTCACGACGCATATTTTGCTGCCAAGGCTGACGTTGAAGCGGGACTTGGAAAAGAGATTCCAACTCATTTGCGTGCGCCTCTCTATAAAGGATATAAGTATCCGCATATTTTTGACAATCATTATGTAAATCAGCAATATCTTCCGGATGATATTAAAAATAAGAAGTATTATTCCTACGGCGAAAACAAAACCGAACGTGCCGCCAAGGATTATTGGGAAAAAATCAAAAAATAGGAGAGAATATATGTCAAACAAATTTGTGTTCAGATTTTTATCAGTGCTTTTGCTGGTATCAATGCTTGCTTGCTCGCTTTTGGCGTGTTTTGACACCCCTTCGACAAGCAGTAAACCTACGTTTTCATCCGATATAACAACGGGTGGAACAGGAAGTACAACAAGACCTACTACATCTTCGACATCTTCGACATCTTCGACTAATCCTACTTCTTCGTCCACATCAACTTCAATAACAACCAAACCCACAACCAATACAACGTCGGGTACAACAAGCAGCACTACACAGTCAAGCACCTCTGGGGGATCAAATACGCCCATTGACGACCACTTGGATTTTGACAACAACGGCTTTTGTGATGATTGCGGAATTGACGTTGTTGAAACAATTGATTTTTATACATTTAATGACCTCCACGGAAAATTCGAGGACGGTGACAGTCATCCCGGTGTTGACGAGCTTACGACCTACCTTGAAAACCGAAAGGAAATTGACGAGCATACCGTGTTTCTTTCTGCCGGTGATATGTGGCAGGGAGGAAGCGCATCCAACGGAACACACGGAAGAATTATCACCGATTGGATGAATTATCTCGGCTTTGAAGCAATGACTCTCGGAAATCACGAGTTCGACTGGGGAGTTGATGCTATAAAAGAAAACGTTGCAATGGCTGAATTTCCTATTTTGGCTATCAATATCTATGATAATGCCACCGGAAAAAGAGCAGATTTTTGCCAACCTTCCGTAATGATTGAAAGAGGCGGAGCGCAAATAGGTATAATTGGTGCTATTGGCGATTGCTACTCTTCCATTTCAAGCGAAATGACCGAGGGTATTCACTTCAAAACAGGCAGAGAACTTACAAGTCTTGTAAAAGCGGAAAGCGAAAAGCTGCGTGAAGCAGGCGCTGACGTTATCGTATATCTTATTCACGACGGAACTACATACAGCAATATTGACGTGACCGATTACTACGATCTCTCACTTTCAAGCGGTGGATACGTTGACGTTGTTTTTGGCGGTCATACGCATAGCTACTATATCACAAGAGATGCTTACGGTGTACCGCATCTTCAAGGCGGCGGTGATAATAGTAAGGGTATGACACACGTTGAGCTTGACGTAAACTTTGCAAACGGTGAAATTACAATCAACGTGACCGATTACGTTCAGCACTCTCAGTGCACAAATCTTGAAGATGCCCCAATTGTTCAGGAGTTGCTTGATAAATATTGGGATGAGATTGGCTGGATGTTTGAGACTCTTGGCTATAATGCTGTAAAACGTAATAGCGCAACTATTGGAAATACGGTTGCAAAGCTCTATTATGAGGCAGGCGTAAAAAAATGGGGAGATAAGTATAATATCGTTTTGGGCGGAGGCAGTATTGATACGAGAAGCCCGTATGATCTTCCTGCGGGATACGTTGAATACGGGGATCTTCAATCCTTACTTCCGTTCGATAATGCTTTATACCTTTGTTCTATCAAGGGAAGTGACTTGAAGAGTAAATTCTTGAACAATAGCGGATATTATAAATATTCCACGATTTCTGCGTCGCAGGTTAAGGATAACGAAACCTACTACATTATAGCTGACAGCTGGACTGCACTTTACTATTGGGCAAAATGCACCACTATCGAAATTTATGATGAAGATACCTTCGCACGAGATTTGCTTGCGGAGTATATCAAAGCAGGTAATTGGGATTAATAATTCAACATAATATATATATGAAGAAAGCAGGACATAATTCACGTCCTGCTTTTGACATTTTTGACAAATTCAAAAAAATATTTGAAAAATTCAAAAAAGTCCTTGACATTTTTGAAAACATATGATATAATGCGTATGTAAATGAAAATATCCCTTAAAAATTTGAAAAAGAGAAAAGAGGTAGTTGGATATGTCAGAAAGAAATATTGAAAACGTTGAAGAAACATTGGTTCCTTGGGCTCAGGATGAAATATTAAATGCTCTTGAAGAACTTTCAGTAAGGGTTGCTGAAAAAACCGAGCTTGTTGCATCCGTGGGGGAGATCAAGACCTACTACAAAGCATACCTGAGAACAAAAGCTTCAGTTCTTCTCGAAGATATGGTTATGGAGCTTGTTAACGTTGTGAATGCTTTGCTTGCCAACAATGAACAATCGAGCAATTATACTTCCACAGAAGGCACGCACGTTAATTCATTTATGTATATAGATCCTAAAACCGGAAAGCTGCACGGAAACTGTTTTCGTGGGCCTGATGAACAAGATAATGGCATTTTTGCGCCCACAAGGACAGCTGCAAAAAGCAATCGCATAACCTTTGACGATCTGATGGCTGCCTTTGAAAAAAGAGTAAATCAGGATGCTTCTCAAAAGGGTAAGAACTCAGGTGTTACGGCAAAAATCTATTCAAGCTGCATTTATAAGGAGCTTGTCTATAATAATCCCGGGTGCGATTTGAGTCAGGAAGTTAGTGTCGAAATTCTCAAAAGAGAAATTGATTTGGCACTCGAAAGAATAGACATTGATGAAGAGGAAGAAAATGAAAAGAGAGGGAACAGCGAGTATAAGAGATACAGAAAGAACGAACGTGCTGCTCTCAACAAATTAAGAAAGCTCCTTGAAGTGCTTTTCAGAGATCTTGAAAGTAAGCATTAATAATATAAAGGAAGGAATTGCTTTATGAGTAAGATGTTTTTGGATGAATTTGAAGCATTTGCTATTGATGCTGATATCTCTGAGTATTCGGCAGCGCAGTATAAGAGCTATTTAAGAAATGTTTGCAAAAAGCTCCCCTGTGTAACTAATCATCTTGATTTGATAGCGGCAAGTGATAATGCTTGTGATAAGGCAATCTATGCTGAGCAGATGAATGCAGCTGTCACGTTGGCGTTGAAGGATGATGCTTGCCCCGTAAGCAAAAAACGTCTCAGGGATTATAAGTGTGCAGTTGCGATGCTTGTTGCTTTTGTTTCGGATCTTGATTGGAATAAGGGAAAGGGAGCTACAGCAAAGCCCGTTCTCGCTTGCGCAAGTGAATACAGCAAAAAGGATTTAAGAAGGATCTTTTTGTCAAGAGTAAAAACTCAGGATCGCCTTAGCTATTCATACGGCGTTTTTGTTGCACGACTCATTTGTAAAATTGCCTCTAAGCACAAGATAAAGCCATTTAATTATTTGGTTGAGAATATTAAGTTTCTTGTGGGGCCTGACAAAAATAAGTTTATCCGTCTTAAAAATGTTGATAAGCTCACTATTGCGACCGACGGTCATGCGTATATTGAGTCCAAGGGCAAATCCTACCCGGTATATACTGAGGTCGTTAAGGGCGGCAAAAGCGTAGGATATGAGGTGGCAAACGTCACAACTATGAGGGATCTGAGTCTTGATCACGATACACCTCTGTATTATGCGTTGAGATCGGCATTTCCGAATATGCCCGAATATAAAAAGCTTTCGGACTCCGTGAAGGACTATAAGTATAACGGTAAAAAACAAAACGCAACGAATCTTTCAAGGGATTATTATAAAAATGAGTATAACAATATCTGCATATCCGAGAAAACACTTCTTGAAGAAATTTGTGCATTTATCGACGCAACGCAGATTACAATTATGCTCACCTCATATAATTCGTCCAAGAATAAGAATAACCCGTAGTTGTTAATCTAAAATAAATAAGCACGCAAGTACAATTTACTTGCGTGCTTTTTGGGTATTATATACGTTAAATAAAAAAAGTCGTATCATAATGATACGACTTTGGTGACCCGTACGGGAATCGAACCCATGTTTTCAGCGTGAGAGGCTAACGTCTTGACCGCTTGACCAACGGGCCTTAATGCTTGATTATTATATCA
>JAZURO010000145.1:0-3916 GCA_045606265.1 Eubacteriales bacterium | reverse complement strand
GGTTCGCACTTCGTCATACTTCTCAAGTAGCACTCTCTTGGATTTCTTCTTACCATCTTCGCGGTTGTAGAGGTACGTGCCCTGATATTTTACGTTACGTAGCATCGAGTTGAGCGTTGAATAGCTGAACTTTCTGGCATTTCGGGTTTTGATACCCTCTTTGGTGAGTGTATCTATGATCTCTTTATAGCTCTTTCCGTCTTGAAGCCATCTCGAAGATGCGCTTGACTGTTGGAGCTTCGGTATCGTCCAGCTCGAAACGCTTATCTACTATTCGTAGTCCGTAGGGAGCGATACCGCCGGCAGAGTCGCCGTTTTTGGCATTATGTATCTCACTCTGCATCACTCGGCTTGCGGTGATACGTGCGTGGTACTGATTCTGGGATATAAGGATATTGCGCATAAATTCGCCTGCGGGGGTGTTATCGCAGATATCATCACCTGCGATAAGGAAGCATCCGTACATCGCGAGTAGCTTGAATGCGCTTGTGGTGTTGGCTACATCTCGTCCGAATCGGTCGAGTCGTATGGTTACTATAACGTCGATTTCGCCTCGCTCTGCTGCCGCGAGCATAGAGAGGTATTCGGTACGGCTATCTGTAAACATACCACTTACGTTATCTTCTTGGTAAACCTTCGTTAAGTTTAGTATATCATATTGGTCTATGAACTCTTTACAGAGTTCAATCTGCGTGGGAAGCGAGGTTTGTCTTTCGTCCTCTGCACTCTTACGAGCATAGATGACGGTGCGAAGCTTCTCAATTCCGAAGTTTCTCTCTGCGTTCCTCAAGTATCTTGATTTCGTCAGGTCTTAGTGTTCTCATCTTCATCTCCTTCAATATTTTTGGTTATTATCTCTGCGAGCATCGTATTAAGCGTGCTCGCGTTATCGTTACTGTACTTTACCTCGAATGAGGGGAGGGAGAGAGTTAACTCTCCCTTGGATTTTAGCAGTTCACTACGTTTGAGCTCAATTTTCATCGTTGCCTCCGAAGATTGCGTCAATCTGCGCACCGTCGTCAACGCTGTAATCGCTGACAGGGGTGTCTTGAAGTGGTATAGGGTCTTTTGGGGTACTCGGCATCTCCGAGGTAGGCGAAGCTATGCCGCCGGGAATGGTAAAGCAGTCGTATCTGAGCTTTTTACCGGTGTAGAGCCTTTGCTTGCTGTTATGGTCGCTGTCGCCTTTTGTGATGTTACGTTCAACCCACATCTTGCGGATCGAGTTTGGATGCGGTATTCCGCCGTTGCGGAGTACCTGCACGGTCTTGCTTGTGAGCATATAGACTTCCCAACTGTCGTCAAACTTGAAGATTTTGCCATAGAACTCGCCATCCGCGTACGTATCGTTGTATATTTTCGCGGATTCCATTCGAGTTTCGACGTCAAAGTGTGCTTGCTTCTGAACTACAAACTCCATTACGAGGTCGAGAGCTTTGAGAGCGATATCTCGTTCTGCGATAGTCTCTTGCTCGCATCTTATGATACGCTCGGTAACAGCATCTGCTGATATGGGATAACCAAAAGCTTCATTAAGTAAACCTGCGGTCGCGTGTATGACCGCGTACTTATTTTTGAGGCGAGAGCTGAAGCCATCTTTCTTCTTCATCAGCTCATCTACGACTTCTCGTGAAGCTTCGTATCTCTCGCAGAGCTCATCAAACGGAATCTGGGAAACGTACTCACCGAACTCCTTGCCGCCGAACCCGTAATTCTCGAGTACGGTGCTTGATATAAGCTCGGCGTCGTCTGCGTTGGACGTCCATTGTATGCCTTCGGTCTGAAGAACTCTAACCTTAAGACCGCCGTGAGCGATGGCGTGATTGAGTATGGGGTCTTCGCTTGACGTGATTGCCACTCCGCTCCAGCCGAAGCCAGCAAATTTTGACGTTCCGTCTCCGTTGCATCTGGCTTTCGGATTGCAGGTTGATAAAGCATACACGAAATCCGCGAAGTTGAGATTGCTGTTGGTGGTAATATCATCCACCACAAAGGGAACGCCATGAATGCCGTTAATTTTAGCATAGAGGGCGTTCTCGGTTGCGAGTGAGGTCATCGCCGAACCTGTCTCTTGGTTCGATATTTCCGGACGGGTAAAGGGAGCTATCATAAGCATCTCTGCGGTCGACTTGCCTATGCTTGAAGTGCCGCATAGGTTGAGAACTATCGTGCCTAAGCTGTACTTATACCTCAATCTTGAGGATAGTACTGCGGAATAGCCGATGGTCAAAGCCAGTGATAACTCTACTGAGGGGAATACCGTCGATTCGAGCATAGCATCGAACTCCTCCTTTGAACCGCTTCTGAATTGATAGCGGGTTCGTGTGGTCTCGGAGTGATAGCCGTTAAAATCGGTAGAATCGTAGAAGTAGACCATCTGATTATTAACAGGATGCCATCCGAGGACGTCGTGTTTGTAAGAGATAGCACCTGCGGCATCACATTGCTCATAGCCGTATATGATATGCTTACGGATAGGACGTTCCCAATCGGGATCGATTATGAGCTTATTTTTAGCCAACTCTGCGAGTAGTCCAGAAGGCTGGTATACCACTTCCATTGACATACGGAATTCATACGTCCTTCTGTTGCGGTTGTTCACGTATATGAGCACGTCGTCATATGCGTAATCATCCTCTAATTTGTGAATAATTCCCTTCACATAGAAGAGAGGGGCAACGTTTTTTATAACGATGCCGGTTTGGTCGTTTTTGTAGTCTAAACAACCTTGTTTGTCGTTTCTTTCCAACATTTTTTCTTCTCCTTTTTCTTAAATTTAGGTCGTTTTTGTGCATAAATACCAAAAATCGCGACAAAATTACGCGATTGTTTGGCATCGAGCTGTTCGACGTCCTACAATGTATTATTCTATCGACTTTTTTTAAAAATGGAAAATTTCATTTTTGAGATAAGATTTAGGAGTAGAAAAAACGAATTTTGGGACTCTATGCAATAAAAAGTGATGCATTTTTATGCAACGCTTATGCATATTCTTAGACCGTTATTTCCTCGCCGGAGCTGTTGACGAAGCGGCAGAGCTTTTCGGGCATCTTCTTATTTTCGATGAAGTTCTTGAAGCCATCACCGACTCTTACGAGGATGCGAGTCTTGGCAGGGATGTCGTAGGTCTTACCATCGAGAGGACTCTTCCAGCCTTTCTTTGCTTCAAATCTGCGTCCTTCTATCGTGAGGTAATTCTTCTTGATGACCTTATAACCCATCTTCACGTATTCCATCGTGAGCTTCTGCTCCTCTTCAACTACTGCGAGGATGTCTGATATCTTATATCCGAGCTTCTCGGATATCTGCCTTGCAATCGACATCTGGTCGATCGTTCTTACGAGGTTCTTTGCTTTGAGGGATTTGCCTGCTTCTTTCTTTGTAGTGCTTGCCTTTGCCATTTTTTGTGTTCCTTTCCTGTGTTCCTTATTATTAGTATTCGTGCGCGAAGAGCATTGTTGAGTGGTCGCCGTCATCTATAACGAAGACCTTTTCACTGAGGAAGTTACGGTATTCGTCCTTGTATCCGGTGTAGTGTATTCGCACTTCTTCCGGCTGTTCTTGCTCGTGCCGTATTTCGAGGACTGTATCGCTTACCTTCTTGAAGGTGAATACCTGTAAGTAGTCGAGCTTATTATCCGTCAAAACTCGAACGCTGTCTATGGCGAGCCATAGCATCATCTGGATTTCGCCGGGTAGCTCATCGTTTATTCCGCACGTTACGTAGCGGCTTTCTGGTTCGAACATTCTGTGTGCTCCTTGTCTGTATTTTTGCATTGATTTCGCCACGGCTCGAAATTTCGCACGAGAACGTGCCGAAAGCGTTTCTGTGGGTGAGAGTGATGCCGATGCGGTTTGCGTTCCGAGTCGGGTAGTTCTTGCTCATCTCTCGTGCAGTTTTGTGTAGAGGACGACC
>JAZURO010000144.1:0-4092 GCA_045606265.1 Eubacteriales bacterium | reverse complement strand
TGTTCCATTTTTTTTATACACGTATTTTCCATCCTTGTATAAGCAGATAAGATGAAATTCGTTTGTTCCAATCTTGTGTTTCAATAACTCATCTACAGCCGTATTCCGTTCATTAGCAGTATCTGCAACAACATACTGTTTTAATATTTCTCTCAACGCTTTTTTATCGTCGTCATTTTTACTATTATTATGTGCATTAATAGTATCAAAAGCAATTTCCAATGTATCTTCAGGAGTCGGATTTATACCCATTGATTTATTGTTTAAATATATTGATTTATTGTTTAAATATGTTAATTCTATAAATGTAGGAATCGTAGGGGTACTATTCTTATTGCCTCTAAGGGCATTATCTACTGTGTTATAATAATTCCTGTAAGAGTGTTCTTTCCCATATAGAAACGACAAATATTCTTCAGCACTTTTATGGTATCCTTGGCTGATTTCATAAGCGCAAGCTATCCGAATGTTAACTCCTTCACAATAGGCTTCATTATCAACAAAGCCAGAATAAAACTGAGCTGTTAAAGGATGGCAAAGTTCGTGAATTACAGTTGACCTTAATCTTTTTAAAATATGAACACAATTCCACTCACGATGGTTTTGCTTCCATTTGTTTATTTCCTTCTGAAGTTTGTTCACGTTTTTCAATTCTTTAAGCTGGTTATTGTATTCGTTTACATCTGCATTGTATTTGGCGATTTCGTCTGCTGCCTGATTATTCAATTTTTTATAACGCTCTGCCAGATTTTTTTCACGTTTGGCAAATTCATTTTCATTAGGTAAATTATTTTTTTTCTTGTCAATAGAATTTTGTAATTCATCTATATAGGCAGTATTCACTTGTCCAGTTGTTTGATCAATAATTACTTTGCCAAATATTTCATCCTTAAATTTATAGTTTTTAATTTCACCTTCGTTGCAATACGTGTCAACAACATAATTAAAAAATTTAGCAGGATCATTACTGAATGCCTCAAACACCTCGGAAAACTTTTGGGGTGTAATTGTTGGCAATTTAACCGCATTTATCACTGCTGTCAAGTTGTTATTTTCAGAATTATCAAACGCCTCTTTTACAAGTGAGTCTTTCCAATCTTGCGTTATATCTTTGAATCGGTTAATATTGATTTCGCCCACAAAAACAGAAGGGTTACCTTTCTCTGTCGTGAATAGATGATATTTCTTGTTAATACTTTTTAACGGCTGTTTTTTTGGTGGATTCAATTCTCCTGCTACTTTGGAATTTTTGTCTTTTACCTTCAAGCGTATTGAATACGCCGGTATGTCATCAAAGAGAGCTTTCAGTACAGTTGATTTCATTGTTGCCAACTGATAGCCCACCTCGTTATCAACAAGAAGTTGTATTCTATCTGAATCAGTTATTGATCCTTCCGTTGAAAAACAATTTGCAAAAGGTAACAATGCTACAAGCAAAATGATTGTAAAATATATTTTTTTCATAAAAAAACCTCTTCATTTTGAAAAATCGGAAACGGTTATATTTGCTTGAAATGATACTTTATGCTCTTTGTTAAATGTAAAATGAGCTTGAGCATAGGTGCAAATATTGCCGCTTACTTCATCAATTACAGCCACATTCCATCTTGAACCCATAAAATCAGGATCAAGAGTTGCATTGTTCTTTTTTGCGTTTGTCCACGATATTTTGTCATACAAACTTTTCTTGAGTATATCAGGATAAACCAGCACATCATCGGGATAATCCGTATTGAACACAAGACGCAAGGCAAGTCCGTATTTTAACTTTTTATCCCGGACTGGCAATAAGACCGGAACTCTGAATATTCTTTCTCCGTTAATTCCCTTGTTATCATATTCATAAATTGCATCAATCCAATCTGATCCGCCTTTTAAATCCTTGTATTTTTCTGCATTAGTCGCCCCCTCTCGGTAAGCAAAAAATTTAAACTGAATGCGCCAGGGATATAAAAATTTTACTACCCCATAACCGGATTTTATCTGATCCGGAAAATCAGGAATATTTCTCAATTCTGAAAAAGCTTCTATTTGAAACTCTTTGGGAGGCACCACATAATTTTTCATAGCCAATGCTATCGGTTGCCCTTTAATTATTTCTTTGCTCTGGACGGTCTCTTTCCGCCCGAAAGCTAATTTCAACTCTTTTGAAACAATTTTTATAGTGCTTTGTTTGGGTAATGAGATGCTTTTGTATTCGTTTTTTATGGATTTACGCTCTGCATCAGAATACAGATACAATGCCTCACTGGGGGGAACTGGCGTAATCTTCCACCCTTTGAATCCGCCAGCGGCATATTTTTCAAATTCGCCCGGAAATGTAGCCAGAATTTCACATTCTTTGTCGGCACTTGTTATTTGATCAATATTCCGATTTTCATCGGATGTCTGCAAAAACATTTGACCATTGAAACAGTACAAAACATCAATCTTTTCTGGATTACCTTTTTCTTCAAAAGCTACATATTTCTTTTCTCCGTTGGACGAAACCCCCTTTATCTGTGCTGAAGGTCGATATTCTGCTTTCATAGTCAATTCCGGTATTTGAGTGGGACCGCATCCGGCAACCAACAGCAATGCTGCTGCCGTGCATCCCGATATGATTTTGTTCATTATATCAGCCTCCTGAATTTTATACTTCCGTCATTCATCCCGGAATGAATGACGGAAATCGAATGTAAAATATTATTTTGTCCCAACAACGGTAACCTTTTTAATAGTACCAGGGAATGCAGTAACTTTGCACTTTGCTTCCTGATAAAGAAGATAGTCACGTTTTTCCAGATAGTATCTGGGCGCAACCAACAAATCAGCATCGGACTTCAAACAGGCATCGTATGCAGCGGAATTACGGGCAATGTCATCACAGCCAAATGAGAAACTGACCATAGATTTCAAGCCACTGGAGGGGAAGAATTCAATACCTTTTGCCTGATTGCTGTCTCCCCAGACAATAAAACCGAACAAGCATTTGACACTGCCGTGCCCCTCGACTCGTTTAGTATCAACTTCTACCATAGGAGCTAAGACTACTCCTTTAAGACTGGAGTCCAGAGCTTTTCCGGTGTTATTGGTTTCATAGGACACACATCCCGACAGCAGCAGTCCTGCTCCGAGACCCAGCAGCATCGTTTTAATGCTTTTCATACATAACTCCTTTAGTTATTCCGGGCTTTTTCCCATTGTTTATTTTGCAACCGCCTGTATTTCAGGCGAATTTGCCAAGATGCATTGCTTATTCAAAAACTCAGCGGCACTTACCGCATACAGATTTTGATAATTCAAATCGCTAATTACTTGCTGTTTGCTTAACATATCTTCCTCCAAGCCCACTTTCATTTGTTTAATTTCACTACGAAGAACGGAAGCATTAGCATATTCTTTTGCAATTAAATCTGCTGGAATTTCTTTTTTTATTGTCGTAAATATTGAGACAATCTCAACAAAAGCAAGACTGTTAGCCTTTTTTACCCCCTCTAATTTTTCAGCAACTAAATTCGGGGGCAGATTTATACTGCTCTGAATAAAATTGATATATTGATATTTGTCTTTGGTTAAGGCAAGATATTTCTCTAAATGCAAAATAATAGAACAGTAATTGGCTGATGAGGCACCAATGATTCCCTGGGCTGATTCGTACTTTCTGGATGTGATAATTTTATCCGGGCGTTTACCGGTATAAGAATAGTAAGAATCCTTTTCAAAATTATGTGCCACAAGCATACAGCCTGACAATAACATCATTGTCGTTGCTGCAGATAAATTTCGTGCCAACTCAAAAAAGAATGATTTTTTCATACTTTCCTCCATTTATAGTTAAGTTAAAATTAAAACAGCCGCGATAACCCATTGCTGGACTTCGCGGCTGTAAAATTGGATTGATACAGTTTATCAAGGCACAAAAAATCTGTGACTTGACAATCAGAAAAAGAGTGGATTTGGTGACCGGAAAGACTTCGGTCGGGTAGAAGCAAGCCTTTATTATAAATAAAGGCTTGCTTGCTTGCTTGCTTGCTTGCTTGCTTGCTTGCTTGCTTGCTTGCTTGCTTGCTTGCTTGCTTGCTTGCTTGCTTGCTTGCTTGCTTGCTTGCT
>JAZURO010000143.1:0-10104 GCA_045606265.1 Eubacteriales bacterium | reverse complement strand
GACTACTGCAACTATCCTTTTTACCGTCTTCAATTTGTTATTCCTCCTTGTTAAAATCGTCTTGTTTTTTACGCTTTTTCTTGATGCTTCGTATCAATGCTGCAATCGCTTTGAAAGGCAGACAAATCAGCCACCAAATGCCTTTTAAGACGTAAGGCAATATGGGGTAAAGAAGCACGATAAGCAATATCAACATTACGACTGCGAGAAGTATCTTCCACCATTGAAATTCCGTTGCCGGAGGGGTGAAATCATTGAGTATATCCATAGGGCTTGAAACTACCGGGATAACGTGATAAACGCCATCCTTATTAAAGGTTAATTCAATGATGTCAAAGTCAAAGAAAACCGTCTGTTGAGCCACGTATGTATCACACTGCACAGCAGTGCTACCCCCTGACGTAAATGCTTTTGCCGAATAGTAATCCGTATTGGCAAATCTAAACAAAACAACACGGTTTCCTTTAAGTTTTTCAGCCGCATAGTATGCCTTCAAATCTGCAACGTCGTTCTTGTTCACCAAAAGCCTTGAAGATATATCTTCATCTGAGCCAGAAAGGTCACTCGCTTTCACCTCGTAGATAGGTGGAACGTTAGCATAATCGCCATCGGTTTTAGGCCAAGAAAAGCCGTAATCCCAAAGCTTGTCCCACCAATTGTGGTTGCTGTCATAACTGTTAAGGTCAAAGGTGTCAGACAAATCAATGGTTTTATCGTTATAGCCCATTGTTCTGCCTTCGTCCACAAAGTCCTCAAACAAGTCTTTGCTAATCCTTCTGCCGTTGACATAGATAAACCCGTTTCCGAGCTTGTTTCTGTAGTTGTAAATCCATTCCTTTAATACAGTGCTGTCAACGTCACCGGCTACAGGATCGGTGTAAAGAAAATCAAAGACTTGATCTACGTCAACAGAGGGTGCATAGAATGCATACGGCATAATGGTTGATACATGGTTGCAATAAGATATAGAGGTTGGCGAACCAAATTTGTTATACTTGGTTTCCAAGTCAATGTTGTAAGTCCAATCAAAGTAATGCATCGCAAGTCCGGGGTTCACCGTTGCAGAATATCCGCTATACACATAAACGGGAACGCTGCTATCGTATCGCCCCACGTCAACACCCACGTAGTCTAACAACTGATTGTAAAAATCTTGATTGGATGTAATGGTTGCCATCTTGGTCTTATATTCCCACCACTCGGCACGTATCTTTTGCAGATAGCCGTATTCATCATAGATTCGCTCTGGAACTGAGAAATAGGCGGTATTTACCTCGTTGTAGTGGTCTGGACCAAGACTTGAAACATTGGTGCGAAAATTGGTATGCTTGACATTAAGCTGTAATGTTTCAAGGGTTTCAACCGAAGACGTAAGCGTAGATTCAGCCGTTAAGTCGGGGCCGTATCCGGCAACATAGCCAGAGAATTTATACGTTCCCCCGACGTGATACTCAGTAGCATTTTGTTCGCCTCTTGTTAAAAGTTCTATACCCGAAATATCGTATCTTCGCTCGTTTGAATTTACTCGGTCACTAAAATAAGTGCCGTTTATCTCACGTTCTACGACCTTAAATTTGTAAAACAGGTTTTTGTAATCTCCACCCGTCACTGCATTGCAAAGCTCTAACCTAAACTTTTCGTATCGGTCTGGCGTTCCATCTGAGTTGTAAGAAACTGCCATTTGCACCTTGTTTTGATAACTCGTTAAGTCAACGTCGATATTGCTCGGATTGTAAACGTAAATGTACAATCCGTAGTTGTCCTGGATATTCTTTCTGTAAGAATAGCAATACTCCACAAAGTTGATAATCTGAGGATTTACACCATTCCTAAAGGAATAATCCTTAATGTTGAAGGTGTCTGATGCCATCAAATCATCTAAAACGTTTGTGTCGTCAAAGCTGTCTGTCGTTGCCGCTTGTGCCACTAAATAAGAAACGGGCAAGTTGCCTTGCCCGAATAAAAATGTAACGAACAGCAACAACGTCAAAACTATTGTTATGATTCTGTTTTTCGTTGTAATTGCCATTAGAAAATCACCTCGTACTTATCAAGAATTAAGTTTCCAACCAAGTGGAAAGTTATCTCTAAACTCTGTGATTTATCCTTACTGCTTATAATGATCTTATAGTAGGAAATTTCAGAATTTATCGTGTCGGGAACGCCTGAAATTGTCGCATTGGGGAATATACCTTTGATTATCTCTGGAAGATCCGTTGTTGCACGAATCGTGAAATAATCATCATAAACCTGCACGTTAAACCCTTGATTTAGGTCGTTAATGCCTTCATACGCATAAAGGTCATTGTTCACCTTAAAGTCAAAAGATGTGTCGTCTGTAACGTTAGGAACTATGGAAACGGTATATTCCTTTTTCTGCGAATCTATATCAAGAGCATATCCAACGTCAAAGCGATATTCCTTACCATAAGAAATGGCCTGATCGTCTTTATTGCTCGAAATCCTTTCGCCATCAACCTCGACGTACAATGCGCCGGGGTTGGTGGTCAAATTATCGGTTTCCTTCAAAAGGAAGGTGAGCATACCAACGAAAAGTACAAGCAAGAGGATGGATGAAATCACAGTCGCTATTTTTGTACCATTTCGTTTTGCCATCTTCTACCTCTTAGAACAAAAGACTTTCGGCATCAAGGGTTACACCACTTGCTTCGCAACTAATGTAAAAGTTGGCAGTTGCGGTAAGACCTGTGTAGTTGTCCTTAATGGTTACGGTGAAATAGCAATTTTCAACGCCACTTGCGTAGTTGTACATAGTCGTGGTGCTGGGAAGACCAACAGCAGAGCCGTCAATGGTTTCATTGAAAGCATAAGACTCAATAGGCTTACCTGCGGTGATTTGAAGTTTGCCACCAACGATTTCTGCACTGAAAAGTCCGTCAGCAATGTCAGCAAGATTGATTACCTTGTTTTCGCCACTAGGCAACCACATGTTAATCATGCTATTGAAAGTCTTACCGGAGCATTCAAAAGAGCCGTTTGCTTGAACAGAAACAACCTCAAAAGATGCGTATTCATTAAGGTATGCATCTGTCACAACGTCAAAAATGTTGCTGAGGTCAATATTGAAGTTGGTTGTAGTCTGTGCGTTGGCTGCATATCTGCCGTTGCTGTCAAATTCGCCGTTGTCGGCAATTTGCATAACAGTAGGAATACCAATGTAGGTTACAATGCTTTCTGCCTTAAAACCGCCTGCACGAGTAGTAACAGTAACAGCTACGGGAGTACCTTCAAATGCCTGATGAGCAGTAATTGTTGCAGTTGTAGAGCCATCTGCAGAAGGTGTAACGGTCACATAATCGGTAACGTTGTGTGCTTTTTCAAATTCGCCATCAAGATTAGCCCAGCTGACAGACCAATCAACGGCTTTGTTGGTTGCTGTAGCAGGAAGAACGGTTGCAGTAATAGTCTGTGTCATAACGTCTTCGCTAACAGCCATAGGTGCAGATGCCATCATTCTTACACCACGTACTGCGTAAATTGATGCACTCTGAGCACTTGCTTCCTCGATAGGATCAACCACTTCTTCAACTTCGGGAACAGGTTCTTCTGCGGGAACATTATGCTTGTCCCAAAGAACATAACCTACAGCGCCGAGTGCAAGTACAGCCACAAGGATGGCTGCGATACTGATAATAAGTGTTTTCTTCATTTATAAATTTCCTCCAAATTTTTAGTTTTGCTTACTCTTATTTTTGTTGTAGGTGCTAACATACTTGTCTGCTTTTCTGTGATTACGAACACCTTTTGAGTATCCGAGAGCGGCAGCATGTCTAGCGCCAGTACGTTTTGGGATGTCGTAAGCATCATCCCAACCTTTTACATAGCCTTTCCCGTATGCAGTTTTCATGTCCGAGCGATAGCTATTTTTGGATTTGGCTTTGCTCGTATTTCCATTTACTGGACGGGAGTTGTTCTTAGTTTTTTGTTTACTCATAGGGAGCAAAACACCTCCTTTTTTGTCGAAATGTGTAAACTACGGTCTACAAATGTAGAATTTTGTAAACCGTAGCCACGTTGATTATGACTAGCCAAGTAGCATAGTCAAAAGTTGCTTATCGGAAGAACGGAAAGGTTTAATTTTACACTCGTAAATTTGACCGTCTTCATCAACAGAAATAACGGAATATGTGTTGCCTGCAATGATATTACCGGCGTCATCTTTCAGCTCAAAAGGTTTTACAACCAAATCTGCTTCCATTGCGCCATTGAAAACAATGTCAAGAACGGTATAGCCACCGATATCAGGGGGTGTCACGGCGATTTTTACGTCTTTACCACGGATAATGCCCCTAATAAAATAGGTATAGTTGCTCTTGCCGGTTTTCTTAGAAGTGTAAAGTTCACGTTCTACCTTAATGTTGAATTTTTGTTCTCTTGCCATAAATGTAATTCCTCCGAAAAATTAGTTATTATTTGTTGCCAATAGTTTTGGCGATCTTCTTGGCTTCAGCCTTAGATTTACCTTCGCTCAAAGCCTTTTTGAACTTATAAGTTCCTGCGTGGTCTGATTGACATTGGAGATATCCAGAACGCATACCAGCCTCATAGTCGGTAAGTTCCTTTCCTTCCTTAGGTCCATGATTGTGGACTTTTGATTTTCTTTCCTCAGCGTAGCTTTTTGCACGCTTAGAGGGAACAGACCAGCGTCTTTCTCTTTTAGTTGCCATATCTTACTCTCCTTATGTTTGATTTGCCCGAATTGCCGATAGCACAGCAGTGTGCTTACCAATTCAAGGGTTTAAGCCCTTATTTTCGCACTATTAAGTTGTGATTTATAACAAATGCGTTGTTTATTAAAGCAATCCGCTTTCTGCGATTTATAGTGGTAGATGGCCATCTTTACTTACGTAAACCACAGTCAATCGAATATCCTTTGTCCTCAACGCATGCGTTATCTAATTAGTCCACGTACTTGCGTGTATATGTGCCTGAGCGCATACGCTTGCCATTGATTTTTTTGCCACGCACTTTATATACAAGCTCGTATTCTGCATCTCTTTTTTGTGTGCGAAGAAGATATGTATCCTCGCTCAAAAGCAGAGTGTTACCCTTGCCACTTCTACAAAGAGAAACCTTTTGGCATACAATGTAATTTTGAGTGCGATAAACATTGTCAGCATCCATCATGTAATCAACGGTAGTCATTGTTTTTTGCCTCCTTTTTTGGTTTTTTTCTTCAACAATTCAGCTCTTTCTTTTTTCTTATTTTCAATAAACTCGCCAAATTGCTGTTGATACCTTTTCATCATTTCTTCGGTAATACAACTGATTATTTCGTCTTGACTTTTTAATGTTGTTTTACCTTGCACATCTTTCAATTTGATATAAAGAGGAACGCCTATAAGAACAGAACCGTCTTCCTTACGCAAACCGATATATGCAACCTTTTGATACGTCTCACTCACAGGCGTTTCTCCTTGTTTTTATTTGAAAAGCGTTGCACCTTTCACCTATAAGGAACGGCGAAGCACAAAATGGACCCCCTAAATCAAAAATTTTTTAATTTTGGCGTAAATTTTTCTCAGTCGATTACGAATAGCAGTAGGATCTACGCCTAATTCTTTTGCGATTTCAACCTGTGGACGTCCTTTGTAATAAACTTCGTTTATTAACCAACGTTGATCTTCCGTCAACCCAACAAGAGCTTGTCTAAGCAATAAAATTTCTTCTTGTCTTTCAAATTTTTCTTCCGGGGATGGAATATCACTTGCAATTTGAAAACCTTTTTCTTCCAATAGTTCCAACGAAGAATTGTATTTTGTGCTACGCCTAGCATGTTTCCAATCACTTCGTCTAGTTTCTAATTCGATAATCTCATAACTTTCAGCAAAGCCGTCAGTCACTTCGATTTCTACCAATTTGCCATTGATTTCGTACTTAACTTTTTTCATAATAAACCTCCGGTTTTTGATTTTCGTTTTTGGAACGATTGCCGAAGGCAGATATGAAAAAAGCCCGACAATCGTGGGCTAAATCACGTTTATCGGGGCTTACTATTTAATTTTGGGCATAAAAAAAGACCCAACAATAGAAAACCACTTCACTAAAAGTGATTTAGCTATTGTTAGGCCCTCTGATGGTCGCTTTTGAAGTCTTATAGACTAGCCAAATATGGACGCTCCTGTATCTATCAAATAATAGATATCAACAATTTTTGAAAATGCAAAGTTTCTCTTGATGGTCGCTTCATAGTTCTGCTGACTAGCCAAATACAGAATTTATTCTTTCATTTTCTCAATAATATTAAGTTGTATTTTCTCCCTTATTTTTCGCTTGATTTTGTCTTTTTGTTCTTAGGCACAATTTTACTTTCAAGCGGCAATGTGTAAACGCCTCCGTTTTCATCAACGGTAGCAAGATAATCTTGTTTACAGCTGGTGCAAGCAATTTCAACTTTACTACCAAGTTGTGCTCTACATAAGCGTTTCCCACATTGAGGACAAGTAATGTACTTATACATGTTTCATCCTCCTTTCCCTTAGTCACTTCTCGGTTGGATTTGACAAACTATATTGTAGGGGTTAGGGATTCCACCTACATAGTAAGCCACGATATTGACCTTTATATATGAAATATATAAACGCTGTTATACAAGGTCTTTTAGGACCTTAACTGCAACACCTTGAATATTGATACTGTCAAAATACATATCTTCGTATTTGTTGTTTTCAGGGTGCAGTCTAACTTTATGTTTTTTCCTGTCTAGGTAATATCGTTTGAGAGTTGTTTCATCATCAATGAGGGCAACTATTATTTCACCTTCGTTGGCTGTGTTTTGTTGTCTAACTATTACAAAATCGCCATCTTCAATATTTGCATTGATCATACTATCGCCACTGGCGTGCAGAGCAAAGAAATCTCCATTTCCTATCAATTCTCTTGATATAGGTATATATCTATCAATATTTTGTTCTGCCAGCATCGGTGTTCCACAGGCGATTGTTCCAACAACGGGAACGTAATTTAATTCAGTTTTCCTTTTTTGAATTTTGGCAGTTTTTATTCCACCCCAACCACCATCTAGGTCTATAAGTCCACGCTCACGCATCACTTTCAAATTTCTGCTAACGTTACTTTTGTCAAGGTGAATTGCATCAGCAATTTCTTGTTGAGTAGGAACTTTGCCATTGATGTTGTAATATTCGTCTATAAAAGCAATTATTGCACTAAAGTTGTCTTCGTTCATCACCTTCATAAATTTTTTATCCTACTTTTAATTTATTACGCAATTTTTGTTGCGTTATGGTTATATTTTAGCTATAATAGATATAGAAGTCAAGTAAATTTTGGTACTAAATGGAAATTGACAAAAAATAAATTGTTTGGTCATTGTCTTTGCCTCTTTTGGTATCACCATTAGTCCCCATTGTAAAGGGACAAGGGTTATCCCTCGTTAAGCATAAGCCCTTGTCTTTTTCCTTGACAATGTGTCCTAATGGTAAGAAAGGTCGGCTGCAAAGACAATTTATACCAAAATGGAAAAGGAGAAGAATTATGGATAGTTGTGTAATTTACGCAAGATTTAGTTCTCACGGTCAGAATGAGCAAAGTATCGAAGCTCAAATCCGTATTTGCAAAGAGTTCGCTCAAAGCAAAGGACTAAAATCCATAAATATTTATAGTGATAAAGCCAGAACGGGAACGAATGATGCTCGCCCCGGTTTTCAGCGTATGATAAAAGATGCTCAGAGTGGAGCTTTCAAATATATTATTGTTTATATGTTTGATAGATTTGCCCGTAATCGTAGAGATAGCATTATGTACAAAGAAATGCTTAAAGAAAAATACGGTGTCAGGGTTTTGTCTGCATTAGAGCCTATTGCCGAAGATGAAGGTGGCGAATTCTATGAAATGTTTTTGGACTGGAATGCTGAAAAATATAGTAAGCGACTTTCAAAGCGTGTCAAGGATGGACTTGACACAAGTGTTGCTAATGGAACGTATTGCGGTGGCACTTTAATATATGGCTATAGAATTGAAAACGAGCCTATTGTCGGCAAGCCAAATAAGTTTATTAAAAGGGTTGTTATTTGCGAAGAAGAAGCCTTCATACTTAAGTATGTTTTTGAACAATATGCAAAAGGCACTATGAAAAAGCAAATCGCAGAAGACCTAAACGCAATGGGCTATAGATTTAAGGGTAAACCGTTTACCGGCAAAACTTTTGATAGGTATTTAACAAACCAAAAATACACTGGCGAGTTTGAATTTGGTGGCAGACCTTGCAACAACATGTATCCCCCAATCATAACAAAGGAACTTTTTAATGCCGTCCAAGAAAAATTAAGCAAAAACAGATATTTTTTAGGTGGCGTTGCAACTGCAAGAGAACCATATCTTTTGACAGGCAAGTTATTCTGTGGAAAATGCAATTCCGAACTGATTGCAGATGGTGGCACTAGTGAAACAGGAAGACAGTATAACTACTATATGTGCAAAGGCAGACGGAAAAAGCAATGCGACAAAAAGCGTGAAGGAAAGAACGTAATCGAACAAGTTGTTACACAAGCCGTGGTTGATTTTTTAAGTGATGCTGAAAACCTTGATAAAGCATTAGACGACGTGTTGAAATATTACAACACACGAACCGATGAAAAGAATTTAAAGTCAATTCAAACGAAGATTGCTAATATCGAAAAAGAGATAGAAGAACAATCCTCTGCCTTCATTAAAGCAAAAAGCGAATTACTCAGGAACGCCATTGAAAAAAAGATGGATGAGTATGAAATTCTGCTCAATGACTTGAAATATCAAGAAGCACAGCTTGAATTAGAACGGGGATATAAGTTATCACGTGAAGACCTTTCAGAATTTATAAAAGAATTCCTTGACGGAGATGTAACCGACAAGGAATATCAAAGAAAAGTTATAGATTATTTGGTATGGCAAGTATTTGTTACAGATGACATTACTAGTGTGTTTTTCAATATAAAACCTACAAAAAAGGAATTAGACATTATAGATATTGACGATTTTGAGGAAGACCTTTCTTCTTACAAAAAAGTTCAAACGCTTTCACCCCCATCCCGCCAAACATAAACCGCAATCCTGATACAAAGGACTTGCGGTTTTTACTTTTTGTGATATAATCAAATTAGTAATTAACTGGGAGGAAAATCTATGAAAGCGTACACAGGGTTATATCCTTATGCTTTTATGTCATATTCGCATAAGGATGAAGATAAAATCAAACCTTTGATCGACAAATTGCAAAGTGTCGGTTGCAATATTTGGTATGATGAAGGAATTTTACCTGCAGATGAATGGGCAGAAACCGTTGCTAAAAAGCTTTCGAAGGCAACACTTTTTTTCTTGATCTTATCCAACAACTCTATTGAGTCGCAAAATGTCAAAAGAGAAATATACTATGCCGTTTCAAATGATATTCCGATTTTAACTTTTTATCTTGAAAATGTCGAGTTGTCCCAAGGGATAGCTATGCAGTTGGGGATTTCGCAAGCTATTCATACTAAAAACAACATTGAATCCGATTATACCACGATAAAAAATGTTTTCCCAATAGATGCCGTAAGCAATAATGAGCCGGAAATTATCTATAGTACGCCTAAATTCTTATATGCTTTTATGCAAGAGCAATTCAAAAATCAATATTCCATTATTCAGATCAATCGCGAAAACAGGCAGCGAAGAGTTTTGTTTCAACATAGAGATAGTAGCGCATTTTTGACGTGGTATACTTGTGAATCTATACATTTTTCACCATGCGACGAATTTAATCCAAAGCAAGAAAATACTCTTTTCTTTTCCGTATATAGTGATTTGGATCACGATGTTGGAGTGATGGCTTCTAATTTGTATATTCAAGTAGATTTCTCTATCACGAATCCAAATACTGACTATGCCGTATTGACTGTTTTAGGCGGACGGAAAAAGCGAAAAGAAGCTTCTGCGACAGATATAGAAAACTTTTCTGATATTGGATCATCTTATTGGTTAAAGAACAACGTTGATGATTGAATTGCATCAAAATTACAGTCATTAGCCAACAAAAAACGCACCTTTGTATCGGAATTGCGGTTTTTTGAATTATTATGGTATAATTAAGTCAAATCAACACAAGGG
>JAZURO010000142.1:0-2287 GCA_045606265.1 Eubacteriales bacterium | reverse complement strand
CAAAGGAGGATCCCCTCGCCACGATCCACGAGGACCTGGCAGCCGAGCAGAAGGCAAGGGCAATGTACGATAATATCCTACGCCTCTCCGATGACCCCGACGTCAACGACGTCATCAAGTTCCTTCGCCAGCGCGAGGTCGTCCATTTCCAGCGTTTCGGCGAAGCAATACAGTCAGGGTAAAGTACTCCAAAATTACATATTTTAAGCAGATGGAAACAAGTTTTTCTGTCTGCTTTTTCTTTTTGTACACCTATATTGTAGTGAAATCCATAAGTTGTGCAGAGAATTAGCGTTCTACCACGTTGCTCGAACATTTTTCTTTGATATACGAAAAAAAGCTTACTATAATATTTTCAGGCGACAAGAATATCGAAACAACAAACGATGCGGAAATATAGACCATTCCAAAGAACGAAACTAAAGACAGGCATTTGAAACTGCACAGCAATATAGAGCGAGAGACCAGGAAGACAGAAAAGTAGGCTTTTCTGTAGGGCATACAGCTTAACAAGCTCTATTGATGTGCAAGTTCACCGCAAAGTAAGAAAAACAGTAACTCGAGATTCTATACGCAATCAAAACAATATAAAAGGAGACAGTTACTATGTCAGTACACACAATTAAAAAGAAAAACATTCAGCTCCCCGATAACAGCTTTGCAAGATGCAGACTTGCAGAAAACAAAATTAAAAAGCATTTCATAACGGAAGATGATAAATGTAATTGCAACCGTTGCGATATGCTTCATCTGTTAGTGTGGTGGAATGAATCACTCATTCAAAAGCAAGGTGATCTTGTTGTTCTTAAGGATCAATCAAGCTGTTATATTGTAAAAGAAGGTATCTTCAACATTGAAACTTGTGAATTAGCACCACCCTTTATCGCTCTGCAGAAGTATTTAGACTTTAATATGTTGCAAGCGTATTATATTTGTGATACATTCCTCAAGCACGCAGATAAAGATATGGTTAGAGATTATGCTACGCTTCATTATGGCTTTGGTAGTATGCCAAATGTTGCTCCCGATGCACTTAATTACATTCTTGACGATAGTATTCTCTATGTTGAAGATGTGGCACTCGCAACGCTTTATGGCGTGTTGAAAGATGTGTTCCATATCTCCAAGAGCGTTATTTATGAAATGGTAGAACGTAAATACATAATTGTAGACTCGCATTATAATATTTGCTTTCTGTCTTATGATGAAGATGGTAATGTAGCATCCGTTTATAAGATGAGCAGGTACAAGCATAGCGATAATACATATTCCTTTAATCACTATGTTACCAAGTCCAATGTTAGCTTTATGTATTGCTCTGAAGAAGCAAAGCAAAACAATTCATTCGGCTCGGTTGTTGTATTTGATAGTCCTATTGAGCTTATGTCATATCTTACGTTAGAGGAAAGCAACCATAATATTGTACCCTTGATGGATGAAAGTTGTTGCTATATCGCTATGTTTAACAGCAACATATTGTCTATCAAAGAATGTCTTAAGAAGCACAATGATATTAAAACGCTTTACATTGCTATTAGGCTAACTGCTCTCAACGGCAATTACATAAAGAAGCACTTGAGCGATTATGCTAAAAAGCTTCGTGTTCCGGAAACTCAAGAGCTTAACGATATTATTTTTAAGCATACGAAAAGAATGCCGACTCAATATATCAACAATTCGTTTCGTCTTGATGGTTGGAATGCTTTGCTTTGCCTTTATAGCAATATGTTTTCCATTATGTTTTGATGAATCAACGCTAAAAATAAATATTTTGTTTTTAGAGTTATATTGGTAGAATGGAAATACTATCATAATAAGGGCGGTGGGAAAACCACCGCATAAGCAAGGCTTAAGGAAGCTGTAAGTATTTCAAAAAGCAGAAAGGTGGTACGCTATGCTGATTTTTCCGTTAGTTTTTTGTTTCCTTTCTTCCTAACATACATACATAGATAGTCTTTTCAGCGTGGTATGGCGTACCGCCCCGAAAGGGGCAACAGAGCCGTTAGGCTCGCAGAAAAATGAAAGTTTACAGAATAGATAGGGCGGTTTGGGGAAAAATCCAAGCTGCCCTATTTACATTTGGCAGATTTTGTGATATAATAAAGGCGGTTAGGAAACTAATCAATAAACTTGAATTTGATGAACGGAGGTAATTTAATATGAAAAAAGCTTTTTTGCTTGTTCTGACATTTGTATTAGTTTTAGGATTAAGCAGTTGTGCACAGAAGGAATACGAATTACCGTGGGATCACTTCTGCTATTCTGCTAACGATGGGAGTGTCATAGA
>JAZURO010000141.1:0-3225 GCA_045606265.1 Eubacteriales bacterium | reverse complement strand
AAACTTCGCTACGATCTTCACTTGCTCGAAACCGAAAAAAACGACGAATGGAGCGTATATACTTACGTTTACTCGCTGAGCAGACTGGCTAAGCCTCTTTCAAAAAATCCTAAGATGTCCTTTCTTGGTCTTGATGAGCCGGAGAAGATGCCGTCAGATGCTCGTGTGGATTTCTTTTATAGACCGACCTACATTGCAACTGCGTTTATGATGAAAGCGGTACTCTTGTATCCCAGCTTGATGAATGAAGCAACTTTTCTTGATTCAGACCTTGATTTCACAGTAGATACTGTTAGAAATACTTTGACATCTTGTATGCTTGCTTGCGCAGGTCGTGAGTTCGATGGCGCAGGTGTATTCAGACTTGCAGATTGCATTATGCTCTTCGAAGAAGCAGGAGCGAGTGAATTTATTTCTAAATACCCCGATATTTGCCCCGGCTTTACAAAACTGTATATTGAAAAGAAAGCATTTGTAGAAAGCGGAAAAATATCTCCCTCTGAGCATTGGTATGACCATCACACTGTTTAAGGAGATCTGCTATGCCAAACTTAGATGACTTTCACGCATTCCAAAGTACGAGCGGAGGAAGCGACGGCTCCAGTGGCGGTTGCTTTACTCCAATAGTAGTTATAGGGATTATAATTTTCGTTTTATATTTGATTGGCGAGTTGTTTGCATAATGTTCGCTTAATCTTTTGACTTTAGGAACCATAGGAGAACTTATATGATTAGAAAATCTGAAAAATTAGCGTGTGCTTATATCGCATTAGTTGGTGAAAAATACGACGGTGCATTTAGCTTGAAGAATCTTTTGTTTACCGCGCAAGAGATTATCACAAAAGCGAATGAATTGTTTGGAGAAAATATTAGAGCGAATATTTTTCAAACAATTACGGTAGGCAGAGTTGAGTCAAGTGACGAAAAAGTATTTGTAAGAGGCTCGGAAGGCTCTCTATATGAATATTATCGTCTTGGTTCTCCGAATGAAGTTACTCCTTACGACGTTGATCAATTTATCGCTAAGTTGATGCCAGAAATACATAGACATATTCCTAACGGATATGAGTTTACCAATAATGTGTCAAGCAATGATTTGCACGGACAGGTCTTATCGTTCCTTAACGGGTATTTCGCTTATGTAACAGGATTGCCTAAGGTTACTCAATCAATTAGCGAAACAATGAGCACGAGAGAAGCTGTTTGGATTGCAGCGGCAGTTTTAACTTACAATGAGTATGTCCGTACAAATTCCGACAATGTTGATTCCTATATTCTGTCACAAAACAGTATTGCAAGATTAGCATCTGTTTTTAATCCTCAACGTGATATGAGCAACTACTCACAGGTTGCAGGGCAAATGGTTACGCGCGGGAAAAACAATCAGCAATATTCATATTTGATTTCTGTGGGAAGTAAAGAAAGACGGATATCCGCACCTCACGAAGCCTCAAATACCTATCCTGAAGAATTAAATCTTGATTTCGTAGTAGATACAATAGATGGAGAACGCTCTGTTAAGTATTTACGTGCCTTTATAGAAAACCAATATACAAATATCGTAAAAGGGGTGAAAGAGGTGGTTGAAATACAAAATGCAAATGTTTACTGGCCTTCTTTGGAAGAATACAATCCCGGCATTACCAAGGAAATGTGGGCAGAGGTTTTGAGAGATTCAACCATTACCACCACCGAAACACTTTCTATGCTCAAAAAGATGTTGGAGCTTGGCGGTGAAAGCACTTGTGCCCATCTTGCGGAAGTGTACGGAAATACCCCGGCTCATTATAATAGCCTTGGAAGCACTTTTGGAAGGCGTGTGAAAGACAAATATAATTGTCCCGATTGTATAGACAAAGAAAGTGACACAACGGATAGAAATCGTGTATATGTTATTCCGTTTGTGGGGCGTAATGTTAAAGAAAACGGAAATCAGAGATATTCTTGGAAACTTCGTGATGAATTGAAGGAGGCGTTGGAAGATATGGCTATGATTAAAGAAGAATACATACTAACTATAAGTGCTGATTCTGTAGTATCAACTGATCCTAATTTTACTATGGACAACTTGGGGGCGGGCGATGGATTTAAGCCGTTGGATGCTTGGTTTGAAGATATAGACGGCAAAAAAATCAAACGCACCAGAGCAAAAAACGAAAGGAAAATTTCAAATCAAACGTTGCCTCGACTCGCATTCCAAATATATGAATCTCAGTTGTCTGCATTATCAGAACAGGAAAAGGCAGAGTATCCAACGTGCCAATATGAAACTAACGGAAAAATCTATAAAGGAATATATCCAACCGTAGAGGAATTTAGAAAACAACTCAACAGCATTGAGTATTTGACATATCCTTGTGCAGACGGTAGTCAGTTTGTTATCTATGCTTGGAATATATTCTCCACGATTCTGTTTGTAAAAGAATGTCTAAAGAGATTTGGAAACGAGGGTGAAAAGTTTATATTAACTTATTGCAGTAAAGCGGACGGTGAAAGTGAGGAGGGCGCAGATGGCTCAGATGGTGCGGATGAGGAAACCATTCCCTCTACAGCCAATAACCATAGTTTGAATACAATTTTATATGGCCCTCCCGGTACGGGAAAGACCTACAATTCCGTCAATTATGCGGTTGCAATCATTGAAGGAAAAGATATTGATGTAATTGCGGCGGAAAATCACGATGAGGTGTTGAAGCGCTACAATGCCTATAAAGAGCAAGATTTGATTGCTTTTACAACATTCCATCAATCATACGGCTACGAAGAATTTATTGAGGGTATTAAGCCTGTCGTTTCGGACGCTGCCGATAGTGTAACTGTCGAATATGAAAAAGCAGATGGTATATTTAAGAGCTTTTGTGAAAATAGCAGCACAGATAATGCTTTTGATCAAGCTTGGGATAAATTGGTTTCAGAATGGGACGAAAATCCCTCGTTTGAAAAGGATTTCAAACTGAAAACAAAAACCGTAAAGATTAAATGGAATTCTCAAAAGCAGAGGTTCCATCGTAGTGACAATCCCAATATGATCGGGCGTTATGCAGATTACGGCACTGTTCGTAAATTGTATGAGGGTAAAAAGGTTGTTGCTAATAATGACTGGCAGAAACAGTTATTGTATATGAGTGAAGCTATGCTCAATCTTCTCAAGAGCACATATGGATTGCCTGGGTACAAGGAGCCTACCGAAAACACTCCCAAGGTATTCATTATTGACGAAATCAA
>JAZURO010000140.1:0-21090 GCA_045606265.1 Eubacteriales bacterium | reverse complement strand
TGCGTTCTGAACGTCAATTTCAACCTGATCGCCAAGCTCTGCTTTAAGACCGTCGATAAAGCCCTGTGTTGCCTGGTCGAGTGCGGGGTGCTGAACGAGCTGACATACGCCAACCTTGAATTTTTTGCCGTCTCCATTTTCGGGACAGCCAATAAAAGTTAAACAAACTGTTGTTAAAAGTACGAATGTGAGAATGAGTGCCAATGTTTTTTTCATAATGATTTTTCCTCCTGCCGACTACGGCCTTTCAAAATATAAAATATAGATTGAGAGCAACAAAAAACCCCTCCATCCAAACGGATGCAGGGACGAAAAGACCGTGTTACCACTCTGCTTCAGTCAAACCTCGCGATTTGACCCTTACCGACTTCTATCAAAGTCTACGCTCGTAACGGGAGCCACCGTTGCGCCTACTTATCATAAGAGGTTCAACGCACAACTTGCAAAATGTACGCAACAAAACTACTTATTTATGCCTCGCACCGACCGGCAACTCTCTGAAAACGTTTCGTTTTGCGCTCTTTTTGCTCAAACGTCTTTTTGATTTGACAGTATTATAGCACCATTTTTTTCACTTGTCAATAGATTTTTTGAAAAAAAATCAAAAAAATTATTATTGTTAATATTTTACTTTATTTATTGCCTTGCGCACGTTAATATTTATGTAAACTCGCAGCTGCCCGCATATATATTTATTGAAGGAAAAAGCGCCACCTTACAAGATGGCGCTTAAAAAATCTTATTATTTCTTCTTGCTTAACGCTTCAACAAGCTCGATTCTCTCGTGAAGAGGAGGATGATTATACGTAAGCTTTACAACTGTTGGGTGAGGATTCATATCTGACAGGGAATCCTTGTGGAGCTTGCGAAGTGCGGAGATGAGATCGTCACCGTAACCAAGCTCGCAAGCCAAAGAGTCGGCTCTTCTCTCAAAAGATCTTGACATATAGTTGAAGGGGATCATAATAAGCTGAGTTACTATCGACAAAATACTGCCGAATGAAACGTAGAACGCAAAGAAGAGATTTGCGTCTTCAAAGCCAAAGCCCTGTGCAATTGAGGGAACAAGCATCATAACAGTCATCATAACCATCATAGGAAGGAAGTTGAGCATATTGAAGAAGGTCATTTTTGTTGTATCCTTGTTTTTGAAGTGAGCAAGCTCGTGCGCAAAAACTGCGGTAATCTCGCCCTCGGTATAGTTGTTTACAAGGTTATCGTAAAGAACGATCTGTTTGAGCTTACCGATACCGCCGCAATATGCGTTTGCCTTGGTTGTTCTCTTGGAAGCATCCATAACGTAGATGTCTTTGAGCTTGTATCCTGCATCCTCAAACATTTTGGAAAGATTTGTGCGAAGCTCACCCTCGGGAAGAGGAGTGAATTTGTTGAAGATCTTTGAAAATACAGTTGAGAAGCTGCTCATAATAATCATAAACAGAGCAAGACCTGCAAATGCGATAATTCCGAAGTATGCGCCAAGGAGGTTGTATGCCAGAAGCACAAGTCCGAAGATGGCAACGTTGAGAATGTTACCGATTATGTAATTTTTGATTGCGTCAACAAAGAACGTTTTGTTTGTTACCTTGTTGAATCCGAATTCAGCCTCGATTCTGAAATTGAAGATATATTCAATGGGGAGCGAAATAAGAGTTTCAACGAATCCTACAATGAGGAAGAAGAGCAGTGCTTTAACCATTGTGCCGCCGGGCATTGCGTTGTAAATAACGGAGATGAGATCGCTGCAATAGATCATTACGTTGAATGAGAGGGCGAGAATACTGCTTGTTACGGAGAGGCGATCCTTTGCCTGATTATATTTTCTCCATTTGTTGTATTCCTCTTCATCATAGATGCCCTGAACACTCTTGGGCAGGGGCTTGCCAACCTGTTTGTTTGAAAGATGGTTGAGAATCATATCCCAAGCAAATCTGAGAAGCAGAGCTAACAAAAAGATAATTTTGTACATTGTTTTTTCTCCTTTTTATATTTAATAAAGTGATTTTTGGTCAAAAACGGTTTATTGCTGTGTGTCCGGAATGGGAGCAATTTTTTTCTTATATATGTAAACGAAGAATACCACACTCAGTGCTACGCAAACAAGTTCAGCCACGGGGAATGCCCACCACACGTTGTTCACGTCGTTTGTCAGAGCCAAAAAGTATGCAACGGGCAAAAGTGTTACAAGCTGACGTCCTATTGATACGAACATTGAGAAAAGGGAATATCCAAGCGCTTGGAACACGGCGGAGCAAATGATTGAAAATCCCGCAAAAATGAAGCTTATTGATATTGTTCTGAGAGCAGGGATTCCAACACTGTTTATTGCTTCCTCGCTCATATTGAACATTTTGAGGAAAACGTCGGGGAAAATCTGGAAGAGAGCAAAGCCGACAAGCATCATTGATACTGCATACACAAGACCGAGCTTTGTTGTGCGGATCATCCTCTTCTTTCTTCTTGCTCCGTAGTTGTATGAAACAATGGAGATCATACCGTTATTAAATCCGAAAACGGGCATAAACACAAAGCTCTGGAGCTTGAAATATATGCCGAACACGTTTACTGCATATTCCGAGAGGGGCATAATGATTTTATTAAACGTAGCGGTCATAAACGAGCCGATTGAGTTCATAAGGATCGAAGGCAATCCAATGTTGAATATCTCGCCAATGATTTTTCTGTCCGGCTTTACGTCCTCGAACGTAAATGTGAGCTCCTTGTTTTTCTTTTGTTGAAGAATTATACCCACTATTGCGGAAACGATCTGACCGATTACGGTTGCACAAGCTGCACCTGCGATTCCCATTTTTGGAAGTCCCAAATAGCCGTAGATCATAATTGGGTCTAAAATAATGTTTACAATTGCGCCAACAAGCTGTGTTGTCATTGAAAGAGTGGTTTTTCCCGTTGATTGCATAAATTTTTCGTGTACAACCTGGCAGAAAAGACCGAAAGAGGCGATAAAGCATATTCTGAGATATGTTACACCGAATTCGATGACCTCGGCTTTGCCTGCGTTTTCTGCAATATCGGCAGACATAAGCTCAAAATACGGACGGGCTATAAGGGAGCCGACAACCGCAAAAAGAATATAGCTTACAATGGCGAGAAAGAGACCCTGACCTGCTATTTTATTGGCTTTTTTGTGATTGCCGATACCGAGATTTCGTGAAATCAGAGCATTGATACCAACACCGATACCGACGGAAACCGCTATCATAAGATTTTGTGCGGGAAAAGCAAGGTTTACGGCGGTCAATTCATACTGCTCTGCGCTGATTCCCGCCACGAAAAGACCGTCAACAATATTATAAAGTGCCTGGATGAGCATTGAAAGCATCATCGGAATGGACATTGACAAAAGCAATTTGTTCTCGGGCATATAGCCCATCTTGTTTTCTTTTATTTCTGTACTCAAAGCGTACTCTCCTTGTGTATTTGTTCTAAATACACATTATACCACATTATTTTACATATTTCAATAGAGAAACAAAAAATAAGACTTTTATGGGTGTCATTAATATCAAATTTTGTTGAAAATGGCAAAAATAACTTGACATACGAAAAAAATGTCAGTATAATATAATGGAATAACTATTTTTTATATTACATATATTTTTGGGAGGGCTTTTATGAAAGAGTTTTTTCGTAAAACATTCAGTAAAATAGGCGAAGAGTGGCTCACCATACCCAATATACTCTCGTATGTTCGCTTGTTGTTGATTCCTGTAATCGTCATCCTTTTTGTTAACGGATATAATATTCTGACACTTGTTTTCGTTCTCGTTTCCACCTTGACTGATATAGTTGACGGTTTTATCGCCAGAAGATTCAATATGGTAACCGATTTCGGTAAATTCATTGACCCCGTTGCAGACAAGGCAACGCAGCTTACTGTATTTATTTGTCTTATAACGAAATTTCCGCTTATGCTTTTGCCGTTTGTTGTTCTTCTCGTTAAAGAGATCGGCTCGCTTTTGCTCAGATTGGCTGTGTATAAAAAGAACGAAATCGTTGAGGGCGCTCATTGGCACGGTAAAATGTCAACTGGTATAGTTATTCTGGTTATCGTACTCCACCTCGGCTGGTGGGACGCTATGCCTGCTCCCATATCCGACGCAACTATACTGTTCAGTACGATATTTATGATATATTCAGGTCTTCTTTATACACTTGAAGGTATTGATTTATTGAAAAATGGTAAAAGACATTAATATAATTCAGATGGTAATTTGCGCAATCCAGGGTGCCATCGTCGGTGCGGGGGCGATTTTGCCCGGTGTCAGCGGCGGAGTGCTTTGTGTTGCATTCGGTCTTTATGAGCCCGTGATGGAGCTTCTGACCAATCCCAAAAAAGCGTTAAAGGAGAATTATAAAACCTATGCTCCGTTTATTGCGGGCTGGGCGGTCGGATTTGTCCTTCTGGCACGTGTGCTTGACCTGCTGTTCTCGTTTGCGCCCGATATTGCGCTCTTCCTTTTCTTTGGGCTTGTTTGCGGAACCGTTCCCGAGATGTTCAAAAAAAGCGAGCTTGCGGACAAAAAGGCAAGCTGGACTCCGTTTGTTATTTCGCTTGGCGTTTCGTATATACTGTTCCACATAATTGATATTCTTGAACAAAGCACCGCCTTTGTTGTTCCCGCAAACACGGTAAGCTACTTGTTCTGCGGACTCTTGTGGGGGCTTAGTCTTATTGTTCCCGGGCTCAGCTCATCGAGTGTGCTGACCTGCCTTGGCCTTTATGAGCCCTTGATGGACGGAATCGGTGGCTTTGATATAGCGGTTTTATTGCCCTTTGTTATCGGCATATTGATCACCGCACTTTCGCTTGCAAGACTTGTAAATATGCTTTTCAAAAAGCATTACGCAATTTTTTTACGCATAATCTTAGGATTCGTAATTTCTTCATCACTAAAAACTCTTCCGTATGAATTTGAAAATATATGGACGATGATGATTTCTATTATTTGCTGTGCTCTTGGCTTTTTGATCGCCTTGGCGATGGAAAGGCACGAGAAAAAGCAATAAAATAAGGAGGCTGTATTTTGCGCTTTATAGGATTTTATGACTACACGGTATGGCTTACATATCTCAGCCTTGTATCCGCCCTTGTGGGAATGGTGCAGGCAAGCAGGGGCAATCTTGTGTTTGCCGTTTGCTGCATACTTTTTTCCGGATTTTGCGATATGTTTGACGGCATTGTTGCAAGAACCAAGAAGGACAGAACTCAGAATCAGAAAAATTTCGGTATTCAGATAGACTCGCTTGTTGACGTTATCGCATTTGGTGTGACTCCCGCCGTGGTGTTCTATTTTCACGGTGTTAATTCCGTCATAGAGATTGCGATTCTTGTTGTTTACGTAATGTGCGGACTCATACGACTTGCGTTTTTCAACGTTCTTGAAACGAGCCGACAGGCGAATCCCGAGGAAAGTGCGTGCTTAAAGGCGTTCAGGGGAATGCCTATCACGTTTTCTGCGGTGATTACCCCCATAATTTGCTTTATCGGTTGGCTTTTGCCCTATCATATAAGCATCTGGCTTTATCGCATTGCTCCCGCACTTATGGCATTTTTCTTCGTTTTGGACGTGAAAATCCCCAAGCTCGACGTTGGCGGAATGCTTTTCGGCAAAAAGAAATAAGAATTTACAGTAAAAAAGCGAACCTGTTTGTTTCAGGTTCGCTTTTATTTTTATATTCTTAATTCAGTTTGACGAATTTTGCACGTGTCTTGCTCGCCCCGGGGCCGTAGGATCCGCTTTCCGAAAAACGAACGGTCGAACGTGCGTGCGCTTTATCCCAATCGTGAAATCCGTCGGGGTGGATATGCTCACCAAGATAGCAGTTTATAAGCTCAACCGAACCGAAATCCCTCCAGGGACGTGCTATATAGCACGAATGGGGCGGCACACCGTCGCCTGCTGTAAAGCGACAATTTGTTGCAACAAATCCGTGTTCAACATTTTCGGGAGTCGAAGGAGCAAAAACAAATCCCCTTTCCACACTGACAAACTCACAGTTCTCAAAAAATGCGGTTGCTCCGCCAAAAATAAAATCTACTCCGCCCTCTATCCTGCAATTTTTGAAATAAAAAGTGCGATTTTTTCTCTCGGTGAATTGCTTGGGGCCGATAAAACCTCCGGGGATTATCTCTTTTTGGGGCAGGGGAGCGAGAAATAAAGTGTCCTGATGACCTCTCAGGGTGCAATTTTCAAGAGAAATGTTATCGCCGTCAAGATAAAGTGCAAGCGCTTGACCAACATCCTCGCCCTTACCGGCTGCGTTCTCAAAAACGCAGTTTCTGAAAAGCACGTTGTCTCCGTCAACAAGGACTGAGTAGGTTCTGAAAGTGCCTCTCTTTGATCCGTCGGGCAAAATTTCCTTTGCAAAAAAGGAAGCGCTGTATATTTTGTTTTCTATTATAATGTTGCTTTCGCTTATGTGAATCTGAGTCATTGTGACCTCCAAGCAGGGAACTGACGAGAACATTTTATCACAACGGTAATAAATATTCAAGAGAAATTTACAAAAAAACAACAGAAACAACTTGATTTGGAACATTTTTGTGGTATAATTATATCAAAGTTTATTGTCGGGGGTGCAAAAAAATGAAGAAAGTAATACTGTTTGATCTCGACGGTACTCTGTTACCGATGGATCAGGATAAATTCACAATGGCATATTTTAACGCTTTGATCAAGAAGCTTGCCGAGTTTGGGCTTCCTGCACAGACCGAGGCAGAGCAAAAGCTGCTTGCCAAGGCGATATGGCAGGGAACGTATTCAATGATGAAAAATGACGGAAGCTGCACTAACGAAGAAAGATTTTTCTTGGATTTTTCTACTATAACAGGGCGAGATTTATCATATTTGAAGCCACAACTTGATGGATTTTACCAAAATGAATTTAATTCGGTTGAGGCGGTGTGCGGAAAGAATCCTCTTGTTCCGAAGATTATTGATAAGCTGAAAAAGATGGGATGCCGTGTTGCTGTTGCGACTAATCCGTTGTTCCCCTTGAGAGCGAACGAAAGACGTCTTGCTTGGGCGGGGCTCTCGCTTTCCGATTTTGAATACTGCACCTGCTATGAAAATTCACGTTTCTGCAAGCCGTCACACGAATATTATCAGGGAATACTTGACGTTCTGGGCGTTGAGGGGCGGGATTGTCTGATGGTTGGAAACGACGTAAGGGAAGATATGGTCACAAAAGAGCTTGGAATGGACGTATTTTTGATTACCGACTATATAATAAATGTAGAAAACCGTGATATAAGCGAATATCCGCACGGTTCCTGGTCGGATTTTGAAAAATTTATTGAAAAATTATAAAAATGAGTCGGCGGCGGATTGAGAAATCGATCTGCCGCCCTTTATATATAAATAAGGAAGAAAAATGCGCCGCCAAAATGCACACAAAATCACAAATTTTCGATTTTTTTATAAAAATAAATAAAAATGTACTTTTTTTAATAATTTTGCGGTGATATAAATATAATGCAAAATTAAAAATCCATATAACGCTTGTGGTGAAAAATGCACAAAAACAAATAAAAATGTTGTGCATTGTGAAGCATAATAAACAAAGCAAAACGAGATTTTTGCAAATAGTAAATATATGGAAATGGCGGAAATTTCAAGAATTAACAAAAATATAATAGTGTTAATTTTTTAATTTTTGACTGAAATCCAAATAAAAAGTTTTAATTTGTCAAAAGTGATAAAAATCCATAAATCCTTTATTATCAAGGACTTTTGAAATAAAGCGAAAAAATTAACACGTAAAAAATCAAAAAAATTAACACAAATAATTTTTTGAAAATTTTTCAATTTTTTTTGAAAAAAGTATTGACAAACAAAAAAACCTGTGTTACAATGAGTCATAATCTTTGAAAAGGAGAAAAAAATATGAACACAAAAAGATTAACAAGACTTGTTGCTATCGTTCTTGCTCTCGTTATGTGCATGGCAGTTCTTACTGCTTGTCCTAATGATAATGAGACAGATCCTACAACACAGCCTACAACACAACCCACACAACCCACAGAGCCCACACAGCCCGGTGGTCCCGAAACCCCCGTTAAGCCCGATCCCGTAAACGTTTGGGAAGATGACGGTAAGAATCACACATACCATGATTACCTTAGCGTAGCTCCTTCCAACTGGAACGAGCTTACATACCAGGATAACAATGATACAAATATCATGGGTTACATCGGTTCTTCATTCTTCAGCTATGATTTCAAGTTTGATGCAAACGGTGAAATCATTCCCGGCGATTTCGAAATCGAATACAACGCTGCTACAAAGCTTGAAGACGTAACTGCTGAATACGCAGCAGCTTGGGGTCTTGATCCCGAAGCTAAGGGCTTCGCTTACAGAATCACTCTTCGTGATGACCTTAGATGGGAAAACGGCGATCCTATCGTAGCTGGTGACTTCGTTTACACAATGTCAGAACAGCTCAGCCCTCTCTTCATGAACTACAGAGCTGACTCCTTCTACGCAGGCGCAACAGTTATCGTTAACGCTCAGAACTACATCAAGCAGGGCCAGTACCGTGAAATGCTTGATAACGGTGATGAACGTGTATTCGAACTTGCTGACCTCGTTAAGGGCGACGACGGTGTTTACGCACGTCCTGACGGCGGCGAAATCTACTTCCCCCTTACAGAAGGTCTTGCATACCTCAGCGGCTACTCAGTAGCTGCCTACACAGGCGCTGGATACCTTGACGCTGAATCATTTGCTGCTCTTGAAGAATTGGCAGACGACAACGGTAACGTAGCAGTTACTGACGAGTCCATCGCTCTTTGGGCAACTCTTATCAATACTCCTGCTTGGGGTAATGAAGATGAATCTTACATCCCCAACTACCTCCTTTCTCCCGATTTCACATTCCCTGCAATGGATTTCTCAAAGGTAGGTCTCTTCGCTGAAAGCGATACAGAGCTCGTTCTCGTTCTTAAGCAGGCTCTTCCTCTTCTTAAAGAAGACGGATCTCTTTCTTATCAGGCAGCTTATAACATGAGCTCACTTCCTCTTGTACACAGAGAAACATACGAAGCTTGCAAGCAGGCTCCCGTTGAAGGTTCTTCACTTTGGACATCAACATACAACTCCAGCGTTGAAACAACAATGAGCTGGGGTGCATATAAGCTCACATCTTTCCAGGGCGGTAAGCAGTACACATTGGAAAGAAACCCTGAATGGCACGGTTACCGTATGGACAACTCCAAGGGTACATACGTAGCAGATAAGATCGTTGTTGATATTATCCAGGAATGGAACACAGCTTGGATGATGTTCTTGTCAGGCGAACTTGAAGGTATCGGTATCGACGTATCCGTTGCTGCTGACTACAAGGGTTCATCTCGTGCATTCTTCACACCCGACGACTACGTAGGTTCCGTACAGCTTCAGTCCGATAAGGCAGCGCTTAAGGAACGCGAAGAAGAAGGCGTTAACAAGACACTTCTTACATACCCTGATTTCAGAAAAGCACTTTCTCTTGCTATTAACAGAGCAGAATATGCTAAGACATGTACAACAGCTTCTTTGGCAGGTTTGGGTCTCTTCACATCCATCCACTACTATGACGTAGAAAATGGTGGCGCATACCGTAACACAGACGAAGCTAAGAAGGTTCTTTGCGAAATTTACGCAGTTGACTGGACAAAATATCCTACACTTGACGATGCAGTTGATGCAATCACAGGTTACAACGTAACAGAAGCAAAGGCTCTTGTAACAAAAGCTTACAACGAAGCACTTGCAGCTGGCGACATCAAGGCAACAGATAAGGTAGTTCTTACATTTGGTTCATCTGTTATTAATGAAATTGTTCAGAGAAACACAGACTTCATCGGTAAGGCATGGCAGGAAATGGTAGTTGGAACTCCTCTTGAAGGCAGACTTGAATACGAACTTAAAGACTTTGGTCAAACTTGGGCAAACAGCTTCCGTGCAGGCGCTTACGACGTATGTCAGGGCGGTTGGACAGGCGCAGCTTGGGACCCCGGTTACTTCCTTCTTGCTTACCTCAGCCCCGACTACATGTACTCTGCAGCTTGGGATACATCCAGCCACATGATGACATTCACAATGGTTGGCGTTGCTGAAGATGGCGGCGATATCACAGAGACAATGTCTCTTATGGACTGGTACGACTGTCTTAACGGTTATGGCAAGTATGACTGGAGCGCAAACGCACTTCCTCAGGAACTCAGACTTCAGCTTATCGCTCGTCTTGAACAGGAAGTTCTTGCTCAGTACTACACAGTACCGATCACATACAGCTTCGGCGCATCCTTGATTTCTTACAAGGTTGACTACATCACTTATGAATACAACACATTCATGGGTTACGGCGGATTCAAGTACATGACATTCAACTATACAGATGAAGAATGGGAAGCTGAAAGAGCAGCTCATGACAATGTATTTGACTATACAAGATAATACTTAGTTTATCATCTTAAGTGTTACTATAACAAATGAGGGATAGTCTTTGGCTATCCCTCCATTTGTCAGTTTAACGGAGGTTGAAA
The DNA here is from genome assembly GCA_045606265.1 of Eubacteriales bacterium. GTDB lineage: Bacteria > Bacillota > Clostridia > Oscillospirales > CAG-272 > RGIG4608. Next base: position 10,538 of record JAZURO010000140.1, on the reverse strand, counting down.
AAACCCCAATTTTGCCCTATCAGTTCGACTCTCTTCGGCTATAACCGAAGGTAGCCGCGCAGGACCGACCTATGCGGCTATGTGGTTTCGGCTATATTCGGCTATAACCGAAAGTGTTTCGGCTATAAAAACAGGAAAGGAGATTACTCTTTATGTACATGTTAAAATATATACTTAAAAGACTTGGTCTGATGATCATGACTTTTACTATTATTTTTGTAATGTGCTTCGTTTTAATCAAGCTTTTGCCTATTGATACTACCAGTGTTGGTATCGGACAGGATAAAGAGCTTTTGCAGATAAGACTCAGAGAAAGAGGTTACTTTGAACCTATTCCAAAGCAGCTGTTTCTCTATGTTAAGAGAATTGTAACGCAAGGTGACTTCGGTATTGGTATCAATATGCCCGAGTACCGTTTCCACGACGTTTGGGACGTTTTTGTTGAAAAGCTTCCCCCTACAATCCTTATTAACGTTTATTCATCGTTACTTTCAGTGCCGATAGGTATCGCTCTCGGTATCTTTGCGGCTCTTAAAAAGAATAAATGGCAGGACCATTTGATAAGTACCACGGTTATGATATTTATTTCGGTACCGGCGTTCGTTTATGCGTCGCTGCTGCTGTATATCGTGTGCTTTAAGCTCAACTGGTTCCCGAAGATTATGAATGCCGGGTATGACTATTTCACGTGGAGTATGTTCAAGTCAATGGTACCCGCGGTTCTCGCCATGTCCTTCGGTTCTATTGCCGGATACACCAGATTTACACGTGCCGAGCTTACTGAGGTTCTTACAAGCGAATTTATGCTTCTTGCAAGAACAAAAGGTCTTACCAAGGCACAGGCAACCACAAGACACGCACTCAGAAATGCGATGGTTCCGATTTTCCCATCCATCGTTGGTGAGTTTATCAGCGTTCTTTCAGGTTCTCTTGTTATTGAAAAAATCTTTGCAATTCCCGGTGTTGGCGGACTTTACTTGGCTGCAATCAATGCGCCCGACTATGACTTCTTTATGATGCTTTCTGCATTCTATTTGCTTGTCGGACTTCTTGCAGGTCTTGTAATTGACCTTTCATACGGTGTAATTGACCCGAGAATTAGAATGGGGGCGAAATAAATGAAGGCACAAGATTATAAGATTTCCAGTGAAAAATTTGTTTTCCGTTCTCACGGTGAAAAATTGCACGACAAAAAGCTTGAAACAAAGCCCGTGTCCTATTTCAGAGATGCTTTCAACCGTTTCGCAAGAAATAAAGCATCCATTTTGGCGGGTGTTATTATCATAATTCTCGTTTTGTTTGCTATCGTAGGCCCCTTGTGCACACCTTACCAGGTTGCTGACGAGGACCCCTACTACAAGTTTGCAATGCCCAAAAACCAGCTTTTCTATGACCTTGGTATTCCTTTCTGGGACGGCGGTCAGGAAAAGTCCATCAATAAATTCACTTTTGACCAATACAGAGCCATAGAAGAAGAAATTGGTAGAAAAGTTATTATGTCGGAGCCCGAGGTTATCACAGAGGTTTACATGAAGATGGAAACCGAGACCTACAAGTTCCGTCTTGATACCTACAATGCGGTTGGCGCAGTATTCAAATTGCTCTCACCTCAGGAGTATCAGAGATTGCAGGCATATCAGGATCAGTTTGGCGTACAGGTAATCTTGCCAATAACAAGCAAGAGAGAGCGTCCCTCTGCTCAACAGGATGAAACAAACGCTAACATCTGGTTCAAAACAAAGCTCGGAAAAGGTAATAAGACCGAGATCGTTTATGACGAAAACGGTGACTTTATTCCGATCTACGCACCCGATAACGGTACTGACGGATATACCTCCAAGATGTACTGGGAGGGCGACACAAAGCTTTATAGCTATGCGCTTCCCAAGGACAACGGAACTACCTGGGAGGTTCGTGTTGACTACCGTGAATACTATATTTATCAGCACTACATTTCAGGCAGCGATATAAAAGAGCCCTTGTTCATTTTCGGTGCTACTAACGCAGGTAAGGATCTTTTCGTGTGCCTTGCAAGCGGTGCAAGATTCTCATTCATTCTTGCTATTCTCGTTTCAGTAGTTAACCTTACCGTTGGTGCTATCTACGGTGCTATCGAAGGTTACTATGGCGGTAAGATAGATATGTTTATGGAAAGATTTGTTGAAATTCTCGGATCTATTCCTATGATGATTGTAATTTCGTTGCTGAAATATCACTTACACGTCTCTCATATACTGATTCTGTTTATCTCGTTCTTCCTGACAGGTTGGACGGGTATGGCGGGAAGAACAAGAATGCAGTTCTATCGCTTTAAGAATCAGGAATACGTTCTTGTTTCAAGAACACTTGGTGCAAGCGATAAGCGTGTAATGTTCAAGCACATCTTCCCCAATGCTATCGGTACTCTCGTTACAAGCTCAGTTCTTGTAATTCCCGGTGTTATCTTCTCTGAGACAAGCCTTAGCTATCTTGGAATTATCAACCTCAGCACAGGTAACCTCACAAGCGTAGGTACCTTGCTTTCAACGGGACAGAACTTCTTGTACACGTATCCCCATATCATTTTGTTCCCCTCGATCTTCATTAGCTTGCTGATGTTGTCATTCAACCTCTTCGGAAACGGTTTGCGCGATGCGTTCAACCCATCACTCCGTGGTTCAGAGGAATAATTAAAACAAAACTATTACTACACTAAAAATCAAGGCGCGAAGGGCGGCTTGTCCGCCCTGCAACGCATAAGAAAGGAATGTCTATATTTATGGATAAGAAATTAGAAGTAAGAAATCTGCAAATATCATTCCGTACTCAAGGTGGAATTGTAAAGGCTGTTAGAAATATTTCCTTTGATCTTGACAAAGGAGAGACTTTGGCCATAGTTGGTGAATCCGGCTCGGGAAAATCCGTAACAAGTAAAGCTATTATGGGTATTCTCGCAGGCAATTCAATTGTTGAAGGCGGAGAAATTATATACGACGGTCAGGATTTGCTTAAGATTTCTGAAGAGGATTATCATAAGATTCGTGGAGACAAAATCGCTATGATTTTCCAGGACCCCATGTCGAGCTTGAACCCCATTATGAAGGTTGGCGAACAGCTCACTGAGGCAATGATTCTTAAAGCTAAGACCGGTAAGAAAAACGCAAGAAGAGAGTTTAACTCAAAGCTCAAGCTTCTTGGCAATCATATTAATGCTTCTGATGAGGCAAACGGCGTTGACAATAAGGACGTAGTTGCTCAGAAGCTCAAAACTTTTGACGGCTTTTGTATTCAAAGTACAAAGGTAGAAGGCGAATTCAATGAAGCATACGGTAATGCTACTCAGATTGAAGTTGAGCTTGAAAACGTAATTCTCTTTGTCAAGATGAAGAGAAAGCTTGAACTCGCTGACGAACTCAAACGAATTTCAAAATCATTTAACCTTGCTTTTAACCCCTACGTTATCGTTCACAACGCAGAAAATGACGATTGTGCAGCAAGACTTGAGGGCTTTGCAAGGCAGGGTAAGAACGCAAACGGTGAAGAAGCTCTTTCTACACTCGAAGAAGCATTGGCTATCGTTAAAGAAGCGCTTGCAAAGGATAAGCCCAACTTCTTTACTCTCGGTTATTACGTTTCCGTTAATCCCGATGCCGACGTAACTTCAATGAGCGTAAAGGATCTTAATGCGCTTACAAGAAAGTATCTTGACGATAACTTTATGATGGACTTCATCAGAACCGGTAAAAACGGTATGCTTCACGCACACAGGCAGTCCATTGAAGCTAAGAGAGCACTTCTTCCTGAGCTTAATGCAGCACTTGATTACTTCAAATCAGGTGTAATTCACCACAATGAAGCAAATTCTTACGTTAAAGAACTTTCAGGCAAGGTAAACAAGGCAATTGACAGACTTTGCGTTAAGAAGAACAGCACGGAATACGTTTTCGCATCCGCTTTTGCTACTTCCGTAAAAGAGTATTTTGACGGTATTAAGAATAATCCCGTTGAAGAAAAGATTTATCTTAAAAATAAGAAGAAATTTGATGCAATTATTGCAAAGGGCAAAGAACCCGATTGGATACTTAAACCTCAGGTTATCGTTGACCTTGATCTCAAGCTTTCCAATATTTGCAAGGTTCTTGAAAACGTAATTGCTTCTTATAATAAGGATATTGAGCTTGATGCACAGTACGATACAGAAGCTCAAATGATTGAGGTTATCGACTTCCTTAAAGAACAGGCATCACGTCTTGTTGTTAAGATGAATAAGCGTATTGCGAAGGCAAGAGCTATAAGACTTCTTGAAGAGGTTGGTATCCCTGAGCCCGCAACACGTTACGGTCAGTACCCCTTCGAGCTTTCCGGCGGTATGAGACAGAGAATAGTTATTGCTATTGCTCTTTCCGCTAACCCCGACATCCTCATTTGTGACGAGCCCACTACTGCTCTTGACGTAACAATTCAGGCGCAGATCCTTGAGCTTATCAACGTTATTAAGAAGGAAAGAAATCTTTCCGTTATCTTTATTACACATAACCTTGGTGTTGTTGCTAATATGGCAGACAGAATTGCAGTTATGTACGCAGGTAAGATCGTTGAGCACGGAACCGCAGAAGAAATCTTCTATGAGCCCGCTCATCCTTACACCTGGGCGCTTCTCAGCTCAATGCCCGACTTGCATACAACAGAAAGACTCGAGTCAATTCCCGGTACTCCTCCCAATATGATCTATCCTCCCAAGGGAGATGCATTTGCAGAGAGAAATAAGTACGCACTTGAAATCGACTTTGAGCTTGAGCCACCTCTCTTTGAGGTTACTCCCACGCACTATGCAGCAACCTGGTTGTTGCACCCCAATGCACCCGAGGTAGAAATGCCCGCTTTGATCAAAGCAAGAATTGAACGTATGAAGAAGGAGAGACAGTGATATGGCAGAAAAAGAAGTTTTGTTAAAAGTCGATAATCTCCAACAGTACTTCAAAATGGGTAAATTTGAGCTTAAAGCTGTTGACGGAGTTAGCTTTGACATCTACAAGGGCGAGGTTTTCGGTCTTGTTGGTGAATCCGGTTGCGGTAAGACCACAACGGGACGTTCAATTATCAGACTTTATGATATAACCGGCGGATCGGTTTATTATAAGGGTGAACGTATTTGCGCAGGTACACGTGCATATAAGGATGCTATCAAGCAGGCACGCAAGGACCTCAGCGAAGGAAAAATTAATAAAGAAGAGTGCGATAAGATTGTTGAAACAAATCGCGCTGAAATAAAGAAAGCCCAGGCGGATCACAAGAAATGGTCACGTAAGAATAAGGAAAATAAGCTTATCAACGAGATCCAGATGATCTTCCAGGATCCCATTGCATCTCTTGACCCCCGTATGACAGTTCGCGATATTATCGCAGAAGGACTTGTTATTCGCGGTGTTAAGGACAAAGAATTTATTGACCAGCAGGTTTATAAGATGCTTGAAACCGTTGGACTTGTTCAGGAACACGCTTCACGTTATCCTCACGAGTTCTCAGGTGGACAAAGACAGCGTATCGGTATTGCTCGTGCGGTTATTATGAACCCTGAGCTTATCATTGCCGACGAGCCCATCTCAGCGCTTGACGTATCTATTCAGGCGCAGGTTATCAACCTTCTTAACGAGCTTAGCGAACAGATGGGACTTACCATTTTGTTCATTGCTCACGACCTTGCGGTTGTTAAGTATTTCTCACATAGAATTGCTGTTATGTATTTTGGTAAGATAGTTGAGCTTGGCACAAGTGATGAGCTTTTTGCACATCCTTTCCATCCTTATACACGTTCATTGCTTTCCGCAATTCCTCTTCCTGACCCGATTACAGAGAAGAATCGTACAAGAACAACGTATAATCCTATTCTTGACCACGATTATTCTAAGGAAGGCCCCTCAATGAGAGAGGTTTATCCCGGTCACTTTGTATATTGCAATACAGAGGAATTTGAAAAATACCAGGCAGAATATAATGCAAGCAAACAATGAGTAAGTTAAAAAAGTATTTAATTACGATAGGCATTGGTCTTTTGGGCGCATTTTGCGTTGCTTATTCCCAAGGCATATTTGATCAAACTGAGCCGATTGTTATTTATCACATACTCACAAACAGCTTTTTTGTGCCCGCAGTCTTGATTATGGGTATGGGAGGCCTTGTGTTTGTAAGTAACGAGGGCGCATTTGACGGTTTGACCTTTGCTATGACGAGCTTTTTCGACGTTTTCAGAAAAGAAAAGAGGAATAAATATCGCACTTATTATGATTACAAGGAAAGCAAAGGGAACAGAGACCACAGCTTTGGATTTTTGCTGTTGTCCGGACTCGGATTTTTGGCATTGTCCTGCATTATGCTTTTGTTATACAGTAATTGTTAAAAAATTAAGACCACAGAGGTTTTCTGTGGTCTTTTTTGTTTGATATTTGTTTGGCAAATTTGGTTGATTTGTCAACACTTATATGGAGTTTAGAGCTATATCTCCCGGATTTTTTGTGTAAATAGACAATATTTAATTGAGTTTATCAATAATTGTTGATTTTTTTGTCGTTTTGTGATATAATGTACAAGTATTAAAATGCGAAAATTTGTGTTTAATACTTAACTATTCCCCAAGGAGAAAAATGTAATGAAACTTGCGATAAAATATATTGTTTTAGCAATTTTTGCACTTGTGATTGTGGCAAGCGTAATCCTTATGGGTTCCGTTAAAATCAATTACAATATATCCGACTATCTTGACGATTCAACTGAAACCAAAATATCATTGGATATTATGGAAAACGAGTTCGGAACCACAGGCAATATTCAGGTAATGGTTGAAGACGTTACCACTGCTGAAGCACACGAAATTGTTGACATTATTAATTCAATTCATAACGTTCTCTTGGTTAATTTCAGCGAGAGTAGCGAGGATTATTTTAAGAAGGATACACCCGACGCAGAAAAGGGTGATGCACTTTTTGCAATTATCGTGAACGGTGACGAATATTCTACTACCGCAAAAGAGGTTTTTGATGAGCTTCAAACAAAGCTTGCAAAATATGATGATAAGGTAAGCTACGGCGGTGCCGTTGTTGAAAAAATCGATATGCGTAACACAATGAGAAGTGAGATTGTTATCATTCTCGTTATCTCCGTAGTTTTTGCTATGTTGGTTATGCTTGTTATGGCGACCTCTTGGCTGGAGCCCTTGATTCTTCTTATTTCTTCGGGTGTTGCAGTTCTCATCAATATGGGAACCAACGCCGTGTTCGGAGAAATTTCTTACATTACAAATGCTGTTGCAGCTATTCTTCAGCTTGCGCTTTCAGTCGATTACAGTATTGTTTTGCTTCACAATTACAGAGCGCTTAAAAACGAGTACAGCGACAATCAAACAGCTATGTTCAAGGCGATCAAGACTACGTTCAGACCCGTTTTGGCGAGTGCTCTTACAACAATAGCAGGCCTTTTGGCGCTTCTCTTTATGACGATGAAGATTGGCTTTGACATTGGAATTGTTCTTACAAAGGGTATTGCAATTTCAGTGTTTACAGCTCTTACACTTCTTCCTGCATTGCTTCTTGTTTGTGACAGAATTATGCAAAAGACTTCAAAGAAGGATTTTGTTTTCAAGGGCAAACAGTTCTGCAAGATTGCTTTGAAGGGCGGAAGAGCGATCCTTCTTGTTGGATTTGCTTTGATTGTTGCCTGTGGAGGATTGCAGCTTAACAATCAGTATTCCTTTGTTGACTCTGCGAACACAAACGATAAGATTGCAGAGACCTTTGGTTCTAACAACACGATAGTTGTTTTGTACGAGAATCACGGCCTTCAAACAGCTTGGGAAAATGAAAAAGAGCTTGCAAACAGACTTAAAGAATTCAAGACTGCCGACGGTTCTTATCCGTTTAAGGGATATACCGGTTATTCCAACACGGTAATGGAGGAATATACCATTGATATGGCTGCGGAAAAGCTTGGAATGCCGAGAAGCGATATTGAAACCTTGTTTGCGTTGTATCATTCAAGAAACAACAATCCCGAGGAAAAACCTTTGTCGCCCATTGAATTTGTTAATTTTGCAGCCGAATTTCTTACTCCAGAGGAGGGAGAAGACTATAAATATGCGGACGAAAATACCGTTCGTATGATGCAGACGCTTTCGGTTATTCATACCATTGTAACAGGCAAGCACACCGCTGATGAAATGTATCAGCTTGTATCAAGCGGAGTTATGGAAGGTACGGGACTCAGTGAATTCCAGGTTCGCCAGATGTACGGCTTGTATTTGTGGGAAGCATTTGATAATGAGAACGTTAACTTTGAACAAATGCTCAACTTTATGGTTGAGATGTCAAAGGACGAGTACGGAAAAACCTTGATGGATGAGCAAACGGCAACCGATCTTACTGATCTTGCCAACGGCTTGGTTGACTTCAAGGAACAAATGAATATGACTGTTGATCAGCAGGAATTCAGAGACTTCGGCAAAGAGAAGTTTGGTGATGAATGGTGGGTACAGCTCGCCTGTGATGCACTTTTCGCAATTACTCCTCAGGAGGACGGAAGAGCGAAAATATACGATATTCTTGTAAAGGTTGACGGTGTTTCCAATTTGATCCCCAGCGAAGAGATCAAGGGATATATCAAAAACTATACCTTCGTTTATGACGTAATCGACGATCCTTGTCCTTATAATGAATTTTTGCCCCTTATCGGCAAGCTCGTTCTGGCTCTTACTAATGAAGAGCGTGAAGTGAACGCAACCGAAACTGCGGTTCAGCAGGCATACATAATGTATTTTGATAAGCAGGGAGACGTAATTCCCAATGAGGAAATCGTAGGTTTTGAGTTCGTTAAATTCGTTATTGACACGATAAATACGAATCCCACTGTATCCGATAACGTTTCAGAGGACAGTAAGTTTAAGTTGCTTGACGTTCTTCTTGTAAAGGATTTCGTTTGTGACGATACAAAATACAACTATAAAGATATGACGACAATGCTTATGAATTTGAAATCTCAGGTTCAAAGTATGTCACCTTCTGACGGCGATCTTAATGAAAATAATATTTTGGCTATTTACACAGCAGAGGCCGCTGCACACGAGGAGGGAAGTGATGATCCCATTATCGCAAAGGATCTTCTTGACTACGTTAACGAGAGCAAGGATAAGCCCGGACATATCCTGGCAAATGCCTTGACTGATGCAGATAAGGCAAAGGTTGAAGAAAGAAATAAGGCTATGGTTGCAGCTAAAACACTTTTCTTCTCCGAAAACTACAACAGAATGCTTATTTCTGTGAATCTTCCCAACGAAACCGAGAATGACGATGCAGAAAGATTTGTTGAAGAGCTTATGGATGCCGTTGAAGAAGTGTTCTGCGAGCACGCACACGTTGCAGGTCAGATGATTTCTACCTATGAGCTTGAACAGAGCTTTGATAAGGATAATCAGATAATAACTGTCGTTACAATTATTTCAATTTTCCTTATTATTGCTTTGGTATTCACCTCTATATCTCTTCCTGTGCTCCTTGTTGCAATAATTCAGGGCGCTATCTGGATTTCAATGTCACTCTCACTTATAACAGGCCCGATGTTCTTTATGAGCTATATTATTGCGACCTGCATTTTGATGGGCTCGACTATTGACTATGGCATTTTGATGTCAACAAACTATCTTGAATATCGCAAGACGATGAACAAGAAGGATGCGCTTTACAGTGCCGTTGCAGCTGCAATGCCCACGATATTCACTTCGGGAATTATCCTTATAATCTGTGGATTTATTGTTGGTTTTGTTGCAAGTCTTACGTCCATTTCAACGGTTGGATTCTTGCTTGGCAAGGGAACCTTTGTTTCCGTTCTTATGATTTTGTTTGTTCTTCCTTCAGTACTTTATTTGCTTGACGGATTTATTATTAAATTGACCTATCGCATAAAGACAAAAGAAGAAAGAGCCGCAATCAAAGAAAAAAGAAAAGCTAAAAAAGAAGCAAGATTGGCAAAAAAAGCCGAAAAGGAAGCAACTAAAAATGCTAAATAATTAATTATAAAAGGGACAATCGCAAGATTGTCCCTTGTTTTTTTGAAATGAATAATAAAATCCCCTTCGCGATATGTGAAGGGGATTGGTCGAGATGACAGGCCTCGAACCTGCGGCATCGTGCTCCCAAAGCACGCGCGCTACCAGCTGCGCTACATCTCGTTATTCAGTTTTACTTTTTCTTTTTAATAAATCAAGATATGCTTTGCCCGCCACCGTCAGCGCTTAATACCGCTACCGGCTGCGCTTCGGTCGAAAATATAGTCGTCCGTGATGCATTTGCATCTCGCACTCCTTATTTTCTCCCTTGTCGTGCTCCTTTCATCGTCCACAGGACGCAGTCGCACTCCAAGCATCTCGTTATTCGGTTTATGTTTTTCTTTTTAATAAATCAAGATACGCTTTGCCTGCCACCGTCAGCGCTTAATACCGCTACCGGCTGCGCTTCGGTCGAAAATATAGTCGTCCGTGATGCATTTGCATCTCGCACTCCTTATTTTCTCCCTTG
>JAZURO010000139.1:0-5909 GCA_045606265.1 Eubacteriales bacterium | reverse complement strand
AAGGTTGTCGGACGTGCTGATAACAACTCTATCTGTTGAATCTGCAGGAGCACAATCGATTTTGAAAATGAGAGTGTCACCAACCTGCGCTCTTGAACCGGAATACAGAATGTCATAAATAGGTTTTTCTTTTAAATAGGGAGTAGGTTCATTGGAACTCTTATACCCTGTATATGAGAAGGAGAGTTTTGAAAACGCCTTTTCTGACACCGTCTCTTTCTGCGATTCAGTTGTAGACTCGGTTGAAGAGGGCTTTGAAGACGTGCCCTGCGTCTCGGTTGGTTTTGAGGAAGTAGTTTCTGTCGGTTTAGATGTGTTTGAAGTTGTGTCTGAACCAATTTCTTGATTGGATGGTTCCTTTTTATCACTTGAAGGAGTGTTTATCGATTCAGAAGAAGGAAAAGAATCTGTTTCGGATTGGGTTGTAGTGGAAACACCTGATGAAGAAATTGGCTCAGATGAGTTTGATGGCTCTTTTGAGCAACCGACTAATGTGATCAGAATGAGTAAACAAAGCACAATAATCAGCTTACGCATTGTATCACCTCCATTTCTGACACTATTATAACACAAAATAATTATAATGTCAATAAACACAAGGGGATTTTTTATGAAAAAGAAAGGATTTACACTTGTTGAATTAATCGTAGTTATTGCGATTATTGCAATATTAGGTGCGATAGCAGTTCCTGTAATCACCGGTATGCTCACAAAAACCGATGAACAGAACGACGAAGTTAACGCATCGCTTTACACTTCGGTCATGCAACAGTTTGCGAACGAAAAAGTAGGGGAAGCTCTGCTTTATCCATCGCTTACAACAACTGGTGCGGATGCGGAGTATTTTGTGCTGCATGAAAAAGGCGGCAAGGGTATGTTCCCGGGTTACAACATCCTCGAGTATGACAATACCGATGAAATCTATGCCGCAATTCGCAGAGAAGCAGTAATTGCAATCAAGGCATTTAGTGAAGCCAAAACCCTTGACGGATATTATGTTCCGGCCCCAACGAAGGAACATTATCAGTATGTTTATTACTACCTCACCGGCGAGGTGCGTGTTGAGGATGAGAGAACAAAAAGTCCTGTTACCAAAGCACAATTAAGTTCAGGCGTTATTAACACCGAAGACTTTTGGGTGTACTTAAGCCGAGACGGTGGCAGTGGAGATGCGCTGATCAACAGTGAGAACGGAACTGGAATGGTTTTCGTTCAGATCCGTCAGTTTGGTACCGATGAGCTGCTTGAAGGAACAACAGTAACTATCAGTATTGGCTCTGAACAAAGGACCGCCAAAACAGGCAAAAACGGAACTGTTGGCTTTTCAAATGTTCCTCTCGGAACGGCATATATTGGAGCGCAAAAGACCGGAGCAGTTTCCTTCCCGGATAGTCGATTCTATGATCAGGATGGAAGCCTTGTTATCAAGGAAGGCGGCTATATCGGTGACAGTGCAGCTAACCCTTATGTGATTACCCTGAAGCTTGGCTCTCTTGGTTCTTTAGGATTTTATAAAAGAACTCATTCTTGGAACGGTTCTGCCTGGACGACAACAGATGAGTATATTAAGCAGAACGTCAATATTACCAGTGAGTTTACGGTTGATACCTCGAGAGACTATGGTTTTGCACGAGATGAAACTTATGTGACTAATGCGGCATCAACCGGGGGAACTCAGGAACTTTTGACACCTGATGGAAAATTCCTTTTGTATGGACCTTATGTTTTGAGGGTATCAGCACCAAACTTTAGAACTCATACTGAGTCGGTTGTTTCTAAGGTTTACGGAATTGATAACTATGATAACGGCGGAGTCGGAAAATACAACGGTGCAACAGCGCCGTATGAGTATCCCATAATTATGAGACGTCCAACAGGCACAGGTCAAGTATCCGGTGTTATTAAATGGGAACGTTCTCAGCAACCCCTTGCAGGTACCTCTTCTGCAGACGGAACCTGGGCTGCAGGACATGAAGATTACGCAGTTAAAACAAGGGTAGTTATGAAGAACAAAACGACAGGAACCTGTTATTACAGTGCTTACTTCACGGCGGTTTCTACAGGCAATTATCCGTACACGATTTCGAATCTTCCTGATGGAAAGTATGAGATCTATTTAGATACACCATACGGTAATTCATCGAAGCTTAGTATGTCTGAGCTGCCCGATGAGGTTCAAATAGATGGAACGGAAATTATCATAAACGCTCAAGTCTATTATGCGGATGTTGGCACCGGTAAGGTTTCAGCAACTGTAACATACGACAGCAAGGGTAATAACGATGCTATTTCAGGTGCATCGGTTGTCTTTACCCGTCTAGGCTCAGTTACTTATACAACTCAAACAACCGACGATAACGGAAAATGTTCTATTGCTTCGGTAAAAAGAGGATTTTATCAAGTAAAGATAACACTCCCTTCATATATCGGAACATTGACCTACACCTATAAGATTTTTGTTGATGGTGATGAAGATCTTGTTTTTAGACTTCCTATTAACACGATTAAGGTGTCAGGTACGATTTCCGGCATTAAGGCTGACGGAAGTGCGATGGATAAGAACGGAAGTTTTAGCGGGCTTACGGTGACCTTTACACGTTATAACGAAACAGGTACCAAAAAATATAGCTCGGTTACTGCTACAGTTACTACGACAGGTCTTACAGTCCCGTACTCCGTCAACCTTGTGCCCGGTATGTATAAGATTACTACTGATGTTACCTGTTATCTTGATTATTCGGGTGCAGCAACCCTCAGAAATTATAAGGCAGCAACAACCTTTAATTTTTCGCTTACGGTTGACGGAAATACGATTTCCTGCCACCCAAGTGCTAAGGTGGCCTGGAAGCAAAATTCTTCTCATCACTGGCAGGAATGTTCAAAGTGCGGCACCGTCTTTAATAAAGCCAAACATAAGTATTCTGCCTGGACCGCATCGGGAGCAAGCGGTTGTTACCGATATTGTACCGAGAAAAACTGTAATCGAACTCTTGATGCAGTTACGGCTCATGACTATCAGTATCAAAGCTCCGGAAGTTACGCTGCAACCTGCGTTACAAAAGGTAATAACCACTATGAATGTTCTCGTTGCGGTTATGAAAAGGATGAACCGATAAATTATTCGGGTCATAAATATGGTTCTTGGACCTCTGATGGTGCCTCGACTCATACAAGAAAATGCAAGAATTCCGGATGCACTTCGAAGGAAACCAAAAACCACGATTTTAATAGTTGGTATTGGACGTCAACACAGCCTGTAATGTGCAGTAACGGAAGCTGCTGTTATTATAACGGAACTCAGCGAAGAGACTGCACGACCTGTGGCTATTACGAGACAAATCAGCCTAAGGTTGCACATTCAATTGACTGTTATATGATGCGACACTATGTAAATGATTCGCTTTATTATAACTATAATCCGGACTATGTTGCTGATGCATATTTTAGAACATCAAGCGGACGAATCTATTTGAGACTTGCAGCGAGTGATGACTATTCAGGCCGTAGAGTATTCCCGCCTGCAAACCCGGATGCTGGCTCGTATGGATTTAAAAGCAAGATAACAACGATGTCAACCTCAACGTTCTCGCGTTCATCTATCTTCTCAAACACAAAGCATTCGCATCTCATATCATGTGCGAACAGACCTGTAATCAACGGAACATCCTATTACTGTTATGCTCCTATTAACCATAACGGCAATCCGCTTGGAACTTTTTGCGGGTGTAGAAACAAAACGCCTACAAAGCCGCGAAGCACTTATGGTTATGATATTGAACCGGATCTGAATCCTGCTTGGGATGATCCATTCTAAGAAAGAGGTAATGTCTTATGAATAAGAAAAAGAAGATTTTGATTTCGATTATTGCCGGTGTTTTGGCTGTAGCGACTATTCTCGGCTGTATTTTAGCGGTGGTTGTTCCGTCTAAACCTAAGGACATCACTCCCGATGACGGAACAGCCTTTGATGAATTATTTGTTCGCGATGTTCTTGAAAATCTCACGGTTGACGATATCATTAACGATCCCAAATGGGGAGAAAATCTTGCGGACAGCACTGACAACTATATCATGGTGACCGCAGATAAGTTTGATTATGTTGAACATACCGGAATGAACGGCGGCTATTCAATGCTTTATTTCAACACAGAGACTAAGGATATTGAGATGATTCAGCACAGCCTTGTTTCTTATGTTGAAGATGAAGCCCCCAAGACAGCAGTTGAGAAGATTGTATCTAACGTTCAAGGAGAAATCACAGAGCTTCTTGGAAATCCTGAACGAAAATTTATGCTTATGAATACAAGCGGAGAGTTTCAGGATTACGAAGGACTTACTGTTGATCAAATGATTGACAAGCTCTTGGTAGATCAAACGGTTTTATATGCCATGTATAAGAGCAACGGCATTAAGTATGAAATTAACATCATGTATTCGGATGAAACAATCTATATGATGACCTGGGTATATGAAGAAGACCTCATTGAAGAGGATATTGCTCACGAGCATTAAAAACGAGGTGAAGCTATGCTGAAGAATAAAAAGAAAAAGGCAGGCTTTACACTTACAGAGTTATTAATTACCATCGCAATTCTTGCGGTGTTAGCGTCTATAGCGGTTCCTGTCGTTATAGGGATTATGAATAAGGGAAATGAGACCTCTGAAGATGTAAATGCCGCCCTATATACTTCAATCATGAACAAGTATGCGGCCGAAGAGGTCGCTGATGCATCGGCTTATCCACGCCTGACTTCGGTTGGTGTTGATGCGGAATATCCTATCTTTGCTTCGAAAGCAGGGCAAGGTACATACCCCGGATTTAACATTATTGCAGGACCGACAAACGGTGATGTCCTTGCACAGATCAGAAAAGAAGCTGTTATTGCTATCAAAGCATTCAGTGATACGGCAGTAAGTGATGATTATTATATCAATCCACCTGCTGATTCGGATTACGAATATGTTTACTACTATCTGACCGGCGAAGTTAAAAAGATGAAGAAGGATGACCTTACGATAACTTCTGCAGACGGCTACGTTGGTGGACAGTTAAACATTCAGGATTACTGGGTATACCTTAGCCGAGACGGAGGAAGCGGCGCAGCACTTGGCGGTGTTTCAAACGGAACCGGACATCTTTTCGTTCAGGTTCTGCAGTTTGGAACGGGAGACCCGCTGACGGGTGCTACGGTAACGGTATCCTCCGGAGCGAAGACTTTTACGGCAACCACAAGAGAAGGTCAAAACGGTTTTGTAGGTTTCTCCAATATCCCCGAAGGTTCCTGCACGATCACAATTTCGTATACAGGCGCAGTAACATTCCCGAACAGTGCTTATTACGGCAAGAGTGGAACGATTATCATTTCCCCAAGCGGATATGAAGGTTGCCAGATGAACTGCCCGTTCACTGTATCTCTAAAGCTGGGCTGTCACGGCTCACACGGCTTATATGAGGAAACTGTAGAATGGAATAGCGGCACGTGGAGAACCTCACGAGAACGAATAACGGATAGCGTAGTTGTGACTTCTGATTTCTCAATCAATACAGGGAGAAGCGGCGGTTATCCTCGAGCAGAGAATTATCTAACCAATCTTTCTCAGACTGGCGGAATTCAGGAGCTTCTCGATGGGGATAAATTTCTCACCTACGGACACTATCATTTGACAGCATCCGCCTATGGCTATCGAACCTACCGCAAGGAAGTTGAGTCGAAGATTTATGGCTTGAGTGACTACAGTGGAAACTATGACGGATTCACAAGCCCTTATGAATTCCCGATAGTAATGAGACTTCCGACAGGAAAAGGAATGGTATCCGGCACGATTCAGTGGGAAAGTGAAAAGCAGCCGTTATATTCAACCCCAAGTGGTCTAACAGGAACGCTTGTTACCAGTACTAATTACAGCAT
>JAZURO010000138.1:0-16951 GCA_045606265.1 Eubacteriales bacterium | reverse complement strand
AGGTTGACTTTGTAACCCGGTTTGCTGACAACTGGGAGGCTCTGCGTAACATTCTGGGCATTATGCGCCCCATTCGCAAGGCTCCCGGAACTCAGCTGATTTCCTACACCGCCGATGTCGCTCTGGAAAGCGGCGATGTCGTACCCGGTCACGTTATCCCCTATTCCAAGGCTACCATCACTCAGGCAGCAAAGGGCGATCTGGAAATCAAGAAGTATGCAAAGGCTGTTCCCATCGAGGATGTGAACAAGTACGGCGCAGCTATTGCCGTGGAAAAGTCTGACGATGCTTTCCTGACCAAGCTGCAGAACGAGGTCCTGAACAATTTTTACACCTTCCTGAACACTGGCACTCTGACCGGCGAGGCTGCTACTTGGCAGGCTGCTCTGGCTAAGGCTCAGGGCGAGGTTCTGAACAAGTTTGCATCTATGCAGAAGGAAGTCACCGATGTTGTCGGCTTTGCAAACATTCTGGACGCTTACGAGTATCTGGGCGCAGCTGAGATTTCCGTGCAGACCCGTTTCGGCATTCAGTATGTCGAGGACTTCCTGGGTTATTCTGTTCTGTTCCTGCTGCCCGAACCCCGTGTCGCTCGTGGCACCGTCCTGGCTACTGCTGTTGAGAATATGGATCTGTACTACATCGATCCTTCCGACAGCGACTTTGCAAAGCTGGGTCTGAACTACACCACTCAGGGTGAAACCAATCTGATTGGCTTCCACGCACAGGGCAACTATGGCACCGCCGTTGGCGAAAGCTATGCCATTATGGGTATGGCTCTGTGGGCAGAGTACATTGACGGTATCGCAAAGATTACCTTCGGTGCTTGATGTATCGAGTAATTAAAGCGTTCACCGACCTGCGACACCATCACGCCTATTCCGTGTGGGATACCTTCCCCCACAATGGCGTTGAGGTGGATGCTGAACGGATCGCAGAACTGGCAAGCGATAAGAACCGGCTTGGCGTTCCTCTGATTGAGGAAGTCAAGCCGAAGCGGACACGGAAAAAGAAAGACGAAGAATAACGAAGGAGGCGGCGTGATGCTCACCGAATTGTGCGCAGAATTGCGCAATTATTTTGAAGTGCCGAATGGTCGGCATTTTGGAAAGTTTACTATCAGCGGTGGAAGTATTGCGCCGCTTGACTTTCTGCAGGAGGGTCAATACTTCCGTATCGTTGGCTCTGTATTTAATGACGGAGTTTACCAATACCCTGCCACATCTTTGACAGATGAGGTATTCGAGGGGGCGGTTTGGGCGATGGCGGTGCCTCCTACGCTTATCGCCCTTTCCGCTGAAATCAAGGCATACAATGATAGCGATGCTGGCAAGGCTTCGCCGTACACATCTGAAAGTTTTGGTGGCTACAGCTACACCAAAGCAACGGACAGCAACGGCGCACCGCTGATTTGGAAGAAAGCATTTGCAAATCGTCTGAACGCATGGAGGAAACTATGAGCCTATTGATGCAAGCAATGGAAGATGTGGTTCTTCTGGAAAAAAAGCGTGTGCCTGACGGCGAGGGCGGCTTTGTAACTGAATGGGCAGAGGGTGTACAGTTTAAGGCGGCTATCAGCTTTGACAGTTCTATGCAGGCACGCACCGCAGAGAAACAGGGCGTTACAAGCCTGTACACAGTCACAGTTCCCATCAACGCAAAATTGGAATACCACGATGTATTCAAGAGAATTCGTGACGGCAAAGTGTTCCGTGTGACTTCTGACGGCGATGACAAAATTACACCCCCGTCTGCATCTTTCCAGTTCGCACAGGTTACGGCAGAGGAGTGGATTCCTGTATGACGAAAGAAGCGGCTCTGTATAACTTTTGGTCTATGTTCGGGCTGACAGCTTATGAGGAAAACGCTGTCCCGACGGGTGAGGATGGGGAATATATAGCAGAATTTCCGTATATCACTTATCAGGTCGTGACTGACAGCTTCGGAAACGATGTTGCTTTGACTGGCTCTGTTTGGTATCGTTCCACAAGTTGGAAAGAGGCCAACTCAAAGGCGAAGGAAATCAGCGATATGCTAAGCCGTGGCGGTGTAACACTTGCTTGCGATGGTGGCATTATCTGGCTACGTCGTGGCGTTCCATTCGCTCAGTCCATGGGCGATGATTCCGATGACCTAATTAAAAGAAAGTATATCAACCTTGTAGCCGAATTTATGACGGCTAACTGATTGGAGGGAAAGTTTTGAAGTATACAAAAATCCCTGAGACTACGTTCCAGAATTTACAGTTGAACGCTGGTGTTCTTCTGAGTGACTTTAACCCAGTAGATGCAACTGTTGCGAATGAAAATATTATCGGCGCAACCACTGGCGGCGTAAACTTTACCGCCGTTCCCGCTTTTAGCGACTATGGTGAGGATATTGACAACTGCCCCAAGAATATGCTTGAACTAAAAAAGCTGGACTCTTGGGATATCAACATGAGCGGTACGTTTGTTACTGTTGATGCTGACTCTGCAAAGAACCTTGTGGGCGCAGCAGATGCAAGCGGTAACAAGATTACGCCCAGAAACGATGTTCTGAAAACCGATTTCGTTGACCTTTGGTGGGTCGGTGACTATTCCGATGAAAACGGCGAAACCAATGGCGGCTTTGTTGCTATCCACATGATGAATACCCTGTCCACTGGCGGTTTTGCCATTCGGTCCAACGACAACGGCAAGGGCAACTTTGCATTTACATACACGGCACACTATTCTATGGATGCACAGGAAACTGTACCTTTTGAGGTATATGTAAAGGCCGGCAGCGCTAATTAAAAGCAAAAAATAAATGGAGGTAAAAAGTATGAAACTATCCGAATATCAGGGTGAAGAAGCACTCGATTTGCTTGCTGAATTGATTGAGCCTATCAGTGAGATTATGACTGACAAGGAAATCGGTGAAATCTGGAAAACGAACCGATTCAGGGCAATCAAACTGGCAATCAAGAATCACAAAAAGGCAGTTATTGAGGTCATGGCACTGCTTGACGGTGTACCGGCAGATGAATACAAGTGCAACCTGTTTACCCTTCCTGTTAAGATTTTAGAGTTGCTGAACGACCCGGCATTGGTTCAGCTTTTTACCTATCAGGGTCAGACGGGGGATGCGAAATCCTCTGGCTCTGCTACGGAGAGTACCGTGGAGTAAGAACAATTAAGGCATTTATGCGGTATGCTACAGCACGCTTTAATCAGCACCAGCGTGATTTGGCGTACCGCATTTATGTTACTGATTGTTTACGCATGGCAACAGAAAACGCGGCGAAAATGAGCCAAGGCTCTTATACCGTCGCAAGATTCTATGATATTATCAATCCTAAACCTATTGACACTCGAAGCGGTGATGAAATCGCCGCAGATATCATCAAACGGGCAGGAATTGAGGTGATTTAGTGAATCTATTTGAATTATTCGTAAAAATTGGCGTTGACGACCAAGCTAGTGGCAAGTTGTCAAAACTTTCTTCCAGTTTAGGGGCGGGACTTGCAACGGCGGCCAAAATTGGCGTTGCGGCTGTTGGTGCTGCATCTACGGCGATTGCTGGATTAACAAAATCCGCCGTTGAAAGCTATGCCGAATATGAGCAGTTGGTTGGTGGCGTTCAGACCCTTTTTGAGGATTTGAGTTGGGATGTTCAGCAAAATGCGGGAAAAGCATTTGAAACAGCCGGATTGTCTGCCAATGAATATATGAGCACAGCAATGAGTTTTGCAGCAAGCCTTAATCAATCTTTGCTTGCAACAGAGGGAAACATTGCGCGTTCTGCCGATCTTACTAACCAAGCAATCATTGACATGGCAGACAATGCAAACAAGATGGGCACAAACATGGAAATGATTCAGAACGCCTATCAAGGTTTTGCAAAACAGAATTATACCATGCTCGACAATCTAAAGTTGGGATACGGTGGAACTAAACAGGAAATGGAGAGGTTGCTTAAAGACGCGAGCAAACTGTCCGGAATAGAGTATGACATTTCTTCTTTTGCTGATATTGTAGAAGCCATTCATGTTGTTCAAACGGAAATGGGAATCACAGGAACTACCGCCGCTGAGGCTGCAAGTACCATATCTGGTTCTGTTGCATCTATGGGTGCTGCATGGACCAATCTTGTCACTGGGTTGGCGGATGACGAAGCAGACTTTGATGCTCTAATGAATGATTTTGTTGGAAGCGTCAAAACTGTTGTGGACAACATTGCACCTAGAATTGGAATTGCACTTAACGGTGTTGGAAAACTAATTAAAGAGATTGTCCCGGTTGCAATGCAGTATATCCCTCAGATTATCGGCGAATTTTTGCCCGAAATTGCAAGCGCAGCCGTTGGAATTGTGACAAGCATTGGTGGCTCAATCACTAAAAACCTCGGCAAGATTCTCAACTGGGGCCAGGATATTCTTGACACCCTGATTGATGGCATTATGAAAACATCTGACAGCGACATTTCCGAAACGGTTACGGATATCATAACCAGTTTGGGAAACTTTGTAATCTCCAATTTGCCACAAGTTCTTTCTGCTGGTATCGAGATTCTGTTTGCGCTTTCCAACGGCATTATTGATGCCATTCCAGAACTTGCCGAAGCGGCAACTCAAGCAATTGTTAATTTTGCTTCGTATTTAATTAGTGGAGAAAATATATCAAACATTATTGAAACCGCTGGAAACTTGATTAAAAATCTTGGAAATGGAATAAAAGAAGCTGCAAGAGGACTGTTTGGAGATGTTGGCGCAAATGTTGTTCAATCTATTATTGACGGAATTTCTTCTGCTTGGGATGGACTTGTTAGTTGGTTTAACGGAATTTGGGATTCTCTGTTTGGGAACAGAAGTGTAAACGTAAATGTCAACAAATCTTCTAGGGGTTCTGGGCATGGGCCGATCAATGTTAATGGTTCCCATGAACTGGGCCTAGATTACGTTCCCTTTGATGGATACATTGCAGAACTTCACAAGGGAGAACGGGTTTTAACCGAAAAAGAATCAAAATCTTACGGAACGAAAAACACATACGGGGATATTATTATCCAAGTAAGTGGAGCAGAACATTATGACGAGAATTCTCTTGCGGAAGCGATTGCAGAAAAGTTCCAGATGATGGCTGACGGAAAGGCGGCGGTTTATGCATAAGGAAACATTTTATATTGACGGAATTGATGCTAGTACCATTGGAATAGTGCTACAGAAACCTATTGAATTTTCTGCACCTGTTCCAATTGTGGAAAAAGTTTCTGTACCAGGAAGAAGTGGAGACTTGGTTTACGAAACAGGAGCATACAAAAACCGTACTGCAAAGGCGGCTTGCTATTGCATTGATACGGATGATGTAGAAATGAAAATTCGTGCGGTCAATAAGTTTTTGTTTTCAAAAAGCGGTTACAGACGTTTGGAAACCAGCGACGATCCTTACCATTTCTGGCTTGCCAGAGTATCAAGCGGCGCACGTTTGGAACAACGGCTGAGACGATTGGCCCCATTTGAAATTTCGTTTGATTGCAAGCCTCAAAGATTTTTGAAAAATGGTGAAATCGAAACCTCTTTTACTGTACAACAAATGAACGATGGTGCTTACATTTATAATCAAACAGGATTTAACGCAAAACCACTAATCAATGTATCAAACAGCGGTGAAGGAACATTGAAAGTCGGCAAACACACTATCGAAATAGCGGATTCTGGTTTTAGCCCTATTTCGCTAGACTGTGAATCCCAAAACGCATATAGTTTATATACAAATTTGAATATGTACGTTAAATCTGTGGAGTTTCCCGTTTTAGTCCCTGGAGAAAACAAAATTTCCGTTTCTGGTTCGTTGGGAACCGTGTACATTACTCCAAGGTGGTGGGAACTGTGAGCTATCCAATTCTTTACAGCCCTAACGAAACTGATTTTGAGTACAATGGCATTGGAATTTTAAGTGATTGCATCCAGTGCGAATGCACCGAAGTTGCAAATGGAGAATTTGAGTTAACTATTAAGTACGACCCAGATGGTATCCATTTCGAGGAAATCCAGCAAAGATCAATTGTGAAGGCAAAAGTTGACAAATTCAGAAATCCGCAGTTGTTTCGTGTCTATTCTATTACGAAGCCACTGTTGAAAAGTTGCACCATTTTAGCACGTCATATTTCTTATGACCTTTCCGGAATCCCGGTTTCTCCATTCTCTGCTTCTAATGCAACTGATGCGATGCAAGGTTTAAAAAGCAATGCGGCAGTTTATTGCCCGTTTGAATTTTCAACTGATATCGAATCGGATGCAACGTTTTCCGTGAATGTACCTTCTTCCACCCGATCTATATTGGGTGGAACAGAAGGGAGCATTCTTGACGTATATGGTGGAGAATATGAGTTTGACAACTATAATGTCGTGCTGTATAATAACAGAGGAAAAGACCGAGGTTTTTCCGTTAGATATGGTAAAAATTTAACAGACCTAAAGCAAGAAGAAAATTGTGCCAATGTTTACACGGGCATTTATCCGTATTGGGTTGATATTGATGGTGCGAATTTAGTTGAGTTGGATGAAAAAATTGTTAATGCTCCTGGAGATTATGATTTTGTCAGAATAAAGACGTTGGATATGTCTTTGGAATTCACAGAAAAACCGACTCAAGAACAGCTAAGAAGCGCAACAGAAGAATACATATCTTCCAATAAAATTGGTGTCCCGTCCGTTTCTCTATCCGTATCATTTGTTCAGTTGGATCAGTCGTTGATTGAAATTGAATCTCTTGACAGAGTTTCTTTGTTTGATGTTGTAAACGTGGAGTTTCCGAAAATGAAAGTTTCGGCAACCGCAAAAGTTGTTAAAATCGTTTATGATGTAATTCTTGAGCGGTTTAAACAAATTGTTCTCGGAAAAGTCAAGAAAAATTATACGGACTCTGTACAAGAAAAATTCGATGAATTGAACAAAAAAATCAAAAAAATAGAATCTTCCACATGATTATTAAAGGAGTGAGCGAATGGAATTAACAACAGAAATTGTAATTGATATGCGAGATAGATATATCAATACAATTGTTGATGCTGTTCAATATGACAAAAACAGCCGAATTGTAAAGGCTACTCTGCTATCTGGTGGATCGCCGCTTTCTATTCCAACTGGTGCAACATATAGGGTAAATTTCAAAAGAGCTGACGGATCAAGCGGTTCCTATGCCGAACTAAGCGACGGTTCCAGTGCTGTTGAACGTTCTGAAAGCAATGTATTGAAGATTGGCATTCATGAACTTATTACTAACACAAGCGGTAAATCATTGATTTCTGTTACTATTTTAGATGGTGATTCTGAAATCAGCACATTTAGTTTCATTCTAAATGTTCAGAAAGCCGTAACAGAAAGTTCTGATCTCAACAAAAAATATCCAGACACCTATGATGCGACCGCCACGGCTCAGGATATGGCAGAGGGTGTGACTTCCTATGCTAACGGTGAGAAAGTGACAGGTGCTGTCAAGGTTGTCGGTGAGGGTGGTGGCGTTGTCGGTGCAGCTGCGTATTCAACGTTGGAATATTCGAACAACCTGATTTATGCTAACTGCGCTCACAACCCAGCAGGTGCGGAAGGACGTGACCGGCTTGTCAGAACCGGTGCGATACTTAGTGTTCCTGTGTATCCGAAAGCATTTGGCGATGCAAAGCCTGAAGACGTGGCAGCAGGAAAGACCTTCACTTCTACGGCTGGACTTCTGGTAGAGGGAACCGGAAGAGGAGGCGGTATGATTACGGCATCTGGTGAGGGTGATTCCATTGTCATTGCCACCACAGCAAAGGTCAGCGCAATCGGAGACGATATCATGATAGGAGGGTAATACGGTGAGTGAATTAAGACGAAATTTACAAATCAACGGAGAGACGTTCAACCTGGCGGTCAGCCAGTATGGAGACAGCTCGCCTACTTCCAGTACTCCAGGCAAGCCGGGTGTGCTGTATCTGAATACCTTCAACGGAAATCTGTACAAGTGTACTGCCGCTGATCCTGCGAACAACACCTATACCTGGGTTGCGATGGTGGGTGCGGGCGGTTTGTTTGCCACTACGGTCAATGGTGAGGGTGCGGAGGAAATCTCTGTGATGGCTCTGAGAATCAGCAAGCCCAATGCAGGCTATGTCCTTTCAATCGGTGACAAGCTGATCACGAAGGACAATTACCTGTATGAGATCACTGCGCTGCCTGTGGATTTGTCAAGCGGATATACGGCAAAGATGATTCGCAGTTTTAGTTCAGGTTCGTCCCCGAATGGTGACGGACTGACCGCCGAACTGAAAACCGCCCTGATAAACTATTACACCCATGTGATGCCTCAGTTTGACGATACGAACGGGCTGACCTATGTGAATGCCATCCTGACTGCCCTGGGCGCTGAAACCAGAGGGGAAAGCGGCGGTGATTCCGGCGGTGAGGAAGAACCCGATGAGCCTGTCGCTCCTACCGTTACCTTGTCCAGCATTTCCGCAACCTATTCCGGTGGAGACGTGGCAGTTGGTACGGCTGTAACTGCCCTTACTGGGGTTGTAGTTACTGCCCATTATTCTGACGGTACAAGCAAGGCTGTGACCGGGTACACGCTCAGCGGCACGATTGCAGAGGGTAACAATACTGTGACCGTGACCTATCAGGGCAAGACCACAACCTTTACCGTGACCGGTGTGGCTGAATCTGGCGGTGGCGAAGCTGTTACCAATCTGTATGTGCGAAATGGTGAGTATTTATACGGCTCCCCCACGGATGTAACATGGGGAGATAATTCGTTAAGCTATAAAATGGGCACAAATGCAAACGGTGTTTATACCCATGTTGGCGAAGCATACCACCTTGAAGCGGGTAAGACGTACACTTTATTTGCAGATATGGCAGATAAAGCCGAATTTGTCAGAGTGCTTTATAAAGCAAACGATACTAACGCCTATCTTGGCACGCAGTTAGGACAGCTCGCCAATACCTCTTCTTATCATACATTTACCGTTCCCGCAGATGCGAAATGGGTAAATCTTTTGTTTGGTTTGATGACTGGCGCCGCCGCCGCCGTAGCCGGTGATTTGGGAACATGGAACAATATCGCCATCTATGAGGGCGAACTGACCGAAAGACCGTAATAGGGGGTGTAAAAATGGCATTGTACGATATTTACGGAATCGTTGTTTCCGCTGGAAATGCGGCACTTCCTTTTGCCGGGAAAAAAGTAGTTTGCTTTGGTGACAGCATTTGGGCATTTAACGTAGGAAACGGAAAACTGCCCGAAATCATTCAGGCAAACATGGGCGGCACATGGTATGCGTGTGCCGTGGGCGGCACCAGAATGACCCCCACGCATGAAAATGACTATGCTCTGGTTTCTGCTACTGCTTTAGCGGATGCGGTCGCAACTGGTAACTGGACGAACGTTAACAATGCGTTGAATGGCGATACCGTCACGAACAGCGCAGTGATTAAAAATGCGTTCACAAACGTTCAGGCATTGGATTTTTCCACCGATGTTGCAATGATTGTTTTTGCTTTTGGCACAAACGATTTTTCCAGCGGTCAGGCATGGGAAGATGAAACCGACAAGAACGATGTGATCGGTGCGATGAAGTACATCGAGGAAACGATTCATGCGGTATATCCCGGTTTGAAAATCGTGTTCACATCTACCCACAGATATACAACAAGCGGCGGCGATGGATATGGTTCTACGAACAGCAACGGAACGGTGGACGATTTGTTTGCCGCCATGAAGGAAGAAGCCGAGAAACTGAGCTGTCCCTTTATTGACATTCTGCATAATCTCAATATTTCCGAAAATACACGGTCAACCATTACCACGGACGGTGTGCATTTGAGCGAACTGGGACACACTCTGTATGCTGATGTATGGTGCGCTCAACTGCTGAGCAAGACACAGGGAATGTACTGATTCACATTCTTACCCGAAAGTCAACCACGGGGGCCACTCGGCCCCCACCCACAAGAAAGTGAGGAAATATGAAAAAGTTTATCATTTTCGTCCTGGCTATCATGCTGGTCGCTTCTATGGCGATTCCTGCGTATGCAGTCACTCCCTCTATCGGCGTGCCTGATATGCCTGAGATTCCTGATATCTCTGACAACATCAAGTTTGAACTGCCCTCCGGTTTCTGGCAGCGGTGGTTCGCTGAACATCCTCTGCCTACGTTTAAGCTGCCCAGTGAATGGCTGCTGAACCGACTCCAGGGTGCATTCGACTGATATGGTTATGGACTGTACTGAATGTGCGAATAGCGCACGCTGTCTCGAAATTATTAATAATGGAACTGTCGTGTACTGCGGCAGTTCCATGTGTAAGCCTGTTGAAAAGGAGCAATCGTAATGAAACTCACGGAACGATTTAGTGTAAACAACAAATACTATAAGCGAAACGTGTCGAAGTATGATTCTCGGTACACAAAGTTCCAGAAGGAAGGCCCGAAGGGCGGTATTCTCCACAGCGTTGGTGTAGGCCAGCCGAAAGCCGAACATTTCGCAAATTCATGGAACAGGGAATCCGCAACTGTAGCGGTTCACGCTGTTATTCAGGAAGACGGAACCGGGTTCCAGTGCCTGCCATGGAATTTCCGGGGTATTCATGTGGGCGGCGAAGCAAACAACACCCATATCGGTGTTGAGATGACGGAGCATTCCAGCATCAAATATATCTCCGGTTCGGTTTTTACGACATCTGATCCCGACGGCGCACGGGCGCATTCTGAGGGGTGCTACTGGGGTGCTGTGGAACTGTTTGCAGAACTGGCAGTTCGATACAACTGGAACCCCTATACCGATATTCTGGGTCACGCAGAGGCCCACAAGCTGGGTATTGGCAGCAACCACGGCGATCCAGCCCATATGTGGAGACAACTGGATATGCCCTATTCCATGGACACGTTCCGAAAGCACGTTGCAGAAGCAATGGCAAAAATCGATCCTACCGTGCCCGTGGAGTCCGATGACAGTATCTACGGAATCTATACCGTGGATTCCTACGACGGCACCCTGAATCTCAGAGAGGGTCCCGGGAGCAAGTTTGCCAAGGTCGAAACCATGAAAAACGGCCAGATGGTACGTTGCGAAGATCCCGGCGACTGGATTTTCGTTAAGTCGCCCTCCGGAAAATCCGGATGGTGCAACAGGAAGTATCTGAAGAAAATTTAATAATTGATAAATATTCAAAAAGGAGAAATTTCTATGAAGATTAATATCCCTGTACGATTCAAAAACCCCTGGTTCTGGGTTGGTATTGGTGGTGTTATTCTGTCCGCCATGGGTGTTTCTGCTGATATGTTTACAACTTGGGGCGCAGTCTGGGAAGCAGTTGTAAACCTGTTCAGCAACCCCTTTATGCTGGTGTCCGTTGTCCTGGCTGTTCTGGGTGTTTTTGTTGACCCCACCACTGCTGGTATTTCTGACAGCTCCCGTGCAATGGAATACACCAAGCCTAACAAGGAGTGATGCAACTTGCAGATGGAACATTCTGAATATCTCCAACTGCAAAGCCAGCTACAGGATCATTTTGACGGGAGATATGTGAAAATCGAGGACTGCGAAAAGACCGTTGATACATTCAGTAAGAATCTGAACCGAGACTTCACAGAAATTGCGGTTATCAAGACAAAACTGAATCAAATTACATGGCTCCTGTCCGCCGTGGCTGGTGGTATCATCACCATGTTAATTAAAATGTTCTTCGGGGCTTGATTTTGTCCAATAAAAATGTTACAATCAAATGGGGATGGTGATTGCAACACCAGGAGGGGAGAAATTGCCTCCCTCCCCTCTTTCCCCGGTTCAATCTTTGTAGGCTATCAGATTTGGAGGTAAAAACTATGTCATGTGAAACTTGCAAGAACAAAACCACAACCCCTGAGAGTGTTCCCTACATCGTCCATGAATCTGCAATGGCACGAGCTGAGAGAACCGCAAAGCGGTTGTGGATTACTATTCTAACGCTCATTTTCCTGCTTGTCGGATCTAATTGTGCGTGGATTTGGTGGAGTAATCAATGGGAAACCGTTGAGAGTTGGGAAATTACCCAAGAAAACGACGGAGGCTATAACAATTACATCGGGAATGATGGTGATATTGTAAATGGCGAAACAGACAATCAAGAAAACTAAAAGTAGACAGCGAAAAACGGGCGGTAACTCCGGCTATGTAAAATGCAACATGTGTGGCGGAACCGGACGCCACAAAAAACCAAAAAAGTGAGGTAAGTGCAGGTGTTAAGTGATTTTGAAATCATTACACGGCACTTCCCCGAAAATAACAATATCAAGATTTATCCCATTTCGGATGTCCATCTCGGTGCAGCCGAGCACTTGGCAGCGGAGTGGGATAATTTTTGCAAGCGGATTTTGGAAGAGCCGTACAGTTATATCATTTTGGGCGGTGATTTGTGTAACAACAGCACCCGTTCAAGTGTCGCAGATATTTTTGAAGAAACTATGCGACCGAGGGAACAGAAACGGCAGATGGCTGAAAAGCTAAAACCACTCAAAGACAAAATCCTTTGTGCAGTTAATGGCAACCACGAACGGCGAAGCGGTAAAGACGCAGACGATGACCCCACCTACGACATTATGTGCAAGCTGGATTTGGAGCATCTGTATAGGGAGAATATGGCTTTCCTTTGTTTGCGGTTTGGCAAGAAAGATGGCGCAGGAACACGCAACCCAACATATACCTTTGTCGTAACGCACGGCGCAGGCGGTGGTGGTTCTACCGGCTCTGCGGTCAACCGTGGCGAGAAATTCGGCTATGTGGTAGACGGTATGGATTGCCTTGTTTTGGGGCATACACACAAAGCCTACACCACGCAACCGAGCAAAATATCCATTGACTTGCAGAACAACAAAGTCAGCCTAAAGCCGTTCAAGGTGGTTTCCATGACCAGTTGGCTTGCCTATGGTGGGTATGCGGCACGAGCGATGCTCACCCCGTCCAGTTATGTGCCACAAGAAATCATCTTGCGCGGAAACCGCAAAGAAATGAAGGTGGTTATGTGATTTATTACGTGGCCCATAAATACGGCGGAAATCCTGAAAACGTCCAACGAGCCGCAAGGATAACGCACGACTTGCAAATTAACAACCTGTCTGACGTGTTTATTTGCCCTCTGTTGGCTTTTTCGCACTTGGGGTATAACGAGATAGGGTATGATGACGAAATGGCGCTGTGCGTCGATATATTGAGCGTAAGCGACGTTTTGGTGGTTGCAAGCGAACCAAGCGAAGGCGTACAGAAAGAAATTGACTTTGCCAGAATGGTCGGGATGGAGGTGATAGACCTTGCGGAAAAGTACCGAAGCATATAATCTGTCAAGGTCTGAACTGCAATACCTCATTGACCAATGGATTTTTAACGAACGGCATCGGCTGATTTTGAGTGACCGGCTATTCAATGGCACGACCTATGAACGGCTGGCAGAGAAATACGACCTGTCAACACAGCAAGTCAAAAACATCGTTTACAAGGCGATGGACAGGCTGGAAAAACACCTATAACATAGCCTCTTGCAGGCAGAATATTGAAGGAACACCACCGGCCGGTTGAAAAGGTGGTTAGTACACCCCCTCCGCACCTCTCGATGATGTGTCCCAGGAGGGGTTTTTGTTATCAAAAATTTATCAAAACCTATCCGTTGTGTTGCTTTCACATGGGTAGGTTTTTTGTTATGCTTTCAGCAGAAAAGGAGGCGATTTTTTGAGAATTTACGAATACATTAAATCGAAAGAAAAATTTAAACTTATGCCTTTTGTAACTATTTATGCGGCAATTATGGAGTTGATAAACGATGGGTATATATCCAGCACGGCTTTTGATGACGGGAGATTTGAAAATGTGGAAGTATCACAATCCGAATCCGAACGGTAAACACATTGGAGACTGCACAATAAGAGCAATTTCAACTGCGCTTAGTAAAGATTGGGAAAGCGTTTTTATGGCTTTATCCGTTCAAGGGTTTTTAATGGCCGATATGCCATCTGCAAATGCCGTTACTACCGCATATCTAAAAAATAATGGATTTCGCCGCCGCACAATTCCAGATGATTGCCCGGATTGCTACACAATAGAGGATTTTTGCAAAGACCACCCGCAAGGCGTTTATGTGATAGGCACAGGCGGTCACTTGACCACCGTCATTGACGGCTGTTTGTGGGATAGCTGGGACAGCCGAAACGAAACGCCCGTTTATTACTTTGAAAGGATTGATGAATAATGGCATACTATGCACCTTTTTACAGACCGAGCTATTATGACCAAATGCAAAATAACCCCAGTATGAACCATTTTAACCAGCAGTATCAGCAACAGATGGTTCAGCCTATGCAGCCCGCACCGATGCAGAGCCAGCCAGCAAATGACTTTCTTTGGGTGCTGAATGAAAATGAAGCGACTTCCTACCCTGTTGCACCGAATAACACCGTTACTTTGTGGGACAAAAATCTACCCACCATCTATATCAAGTCCGTAAATGCACAGGGCGTTCCTTCTATGCGTGTGCTTGATTTTGTGGAGCGTACCGCTACAAACCCCACACCGCCAGTAGGAACGGCTTTTAATTCACCCAATAACTTTGTCACCCTCGATAGCTTTAACGCCTTAAAAGGCGATGTGGAGGCTCTAAGGGGTAAACTGGACGAAATCAACACGAAACACACACCAAAAACCAAAAAGACGGAGGTAGAAAACGATGGCTAATCCCTTGTATGGTCAGTTTGGCGGTCAGCAAGCCAATAACGGCTTTTCCGCTTTTATGAATGATTTTCGCAGATTGCAGCAGACCGTGAAAAATCCCCGTCAAGAAGTGGAACGGCTCTTGCAATCGGGGGCAATGTCACAGAGCGATTTTAATAGGCTTGGGCAGATGGCCAATCAGCTTATGGGATCGCCTCGAAAATAAGAAATTGAACCAGTCCGGAATGGTTTGATTATATATTTTTTAACGAAAGGAGATATTCAAATTGAGTATCACGACTTCTGAAATGACACCTGCTGACATCCGGGCGTGTACCTGTGGCAACGATGGCTACGGCAACGGCAACGGTATGTTCGGCAATGACGCTTGGTAGTTTCTGCCACTTTGTAGAGTGATCTACATTGAAAAATCGAGGTATTAAGCGGGAAGGCTGAAATGCTAATCCGAACCGAAGGCTATACAAAGTATAGTCAGGGGCAACGCATAGGTGGTGAAAAGATATAATCCACCCACGAGACCTCGACAACTGTTTGACAATAATCCCTATATATGATACAATATCGTCATGGGAGGGATTATTATGCCAAGAGAATACAAAACACTAACATTGGAAGATTACATTATCACCCGTGACGGAAAAGTCATAAATAAAAGCAACGGACGGATGGTAAAACCGCAAATAAATGGAACTGGATATTACAGGGTCAGTATTGGCGGCAAATTGCAGTTTGTTCACAGATTGGTTGCAAAAATCTACATACCAAACCCGGAAAACAAGCCGCAAGTAAATCACAAAGACGGAAACAAATTGAATAATTGCGTTGAAAACCTCGAATGGGTAACAAACCGTGAAAACTCAATCCACGCATTAAAAATGGGCTTGCAACCAATAGAAGAAAGACACAAGTGTGCAAAATTGACACGAGCGCAAGCGCAATTCATAAAATCTCACGATGAAATGTCGAGAAAGCAACTTGCAGAATTATTCAATATTTCCGAAAATACAATATCCGATATTAGACACGGAAGATCTTGGAAAACAGTTGAAAAGATATGCTGAACTATCACGAATAGAAAGTGATAGAAGCAAGGGATAAAAAGCCTTTGCGATAACAAATTGGGATTATCGTACTGTTACTGTTTGGCTGGGGCGGTAGAGGCTTCGGCGGATTTGGTGGCGGTTACGGCGGCGGTGGCGGTGTAGGTGAAAACTATGTGCTGGCTACCGACTTTGCAACCATCGAGCGCAAGCTGGACGGCATCAACAATGGCATTTGTGACGCAACCTTCCAGCTGACCAACAACATCAACGGCAATTTCCGCACTCTGGACGGCGCAATCTGCAACCTCGGCTATCAGGCTTTGCAGAACACTAACGCAATTCAGACCCAGCTTGCCGGTTGCTGCTGCGATATTCAGGGCGCAATCAAGGATGTTGCTTATGGCAACGCAATGAACACCAACCAGCTTGACCGCAGAATTAGCGATTGCTGCTGCGACATCGAGAAGATGAATATGCAGAACCGATTCGATGCACAGGCTTACAACTGCAACACCCTCCAGGCTATCGACAAGCTGGGTGATCGTATCATTGACTATATGAGCAATGAGAAAATCCAGGCTCTGCGTGACGACAATATGGCTCTGCGGCTGGCAGCCTCCCAGGCAAAGCAGAACGAGTATCTGATTTCTCGCCTGGGCGAAAAGTGTCCCGAACCCGCCTATATCGTTCAGCCGCCCCAGCAGGTCACTTTCCCCACTAATTGCTGCGGTACTGTGAACTATGCTTCCAACGGCTGCGGCGGTTGCGGCTCTTTCTAATCGAATAGAAAGACTTACTTTTCCCATCGTGGAAATGGTCGGCTGAATAGCTGACACTGTTTAACGGGAGGTGGG
The DNA here is from genome assembly GCA_045606265.1 of Eubacteriales bacterium. Classification (GTDB taxonomy): domain Bacteria; phylum Bacillota; class Clostridia; order Oscillospirales; family CAG-272; genus RGIG4608. The sequence goes on along the minus strand of JAZURO010000138.1, from coordinate 356 downwards.
ATGCCATATCCTGCCGCCTTATTTTATTTGAAAGGAATGATTTATTTTATGGCTGCTGAGTACAGCGCTATCCTTCCGCAGACAATTGCGGTTGATGAAAATGTAATCTTTAACAACGGCTCCCGTGCTTGCCATAAGGGTTACATTCAGCACCGGGACACTTCCGGCATCTTCTTTCTGAAAGGTTCTAACGGCTGTAACAAGGCTGTTTACCGTGTGACTTTCAATGGCAATATCGCTATTGCAGAGGGTGGCACCGTTGAGCCTATCAGCATTGCACTTACTATCAACGGCGAGGAGCTGGGCAATGCCCTTGCAACCGTCACACCTGCCGCTATTGGCGATTTCTTCAATGT
>JAZURO010000137.1:0-37952 GCA_045606265.1 Eubacteriales bacterium | reverse complement strand
TTCAGCGTGTCCGCCGAACCGACAGCAGACTTGCAGACTTCGGGGAGTTCCGCAAACCGCTCTGTGCTGTGGTATGCGCTGTCCCTAATCGCTCTGACGATGTACGTTCCCCATGCTTCCATAGCGTCCATGCGTTCTTCATCGTTCTGTGCGTATTGCTCACGTATATCCGCAGGAGTCGGTGCAAAGTGGTGTGTCTGCATATAAGCTGTGACAGCGTTCATGCACTTTCTAAATTCCAAATCCTTTAAAAGCTGATACCACACTTCGCCAGCGTCCGCAGATGGAATAAATTTAGGGTCCGTATAAATAGATTTCAGTGTCTTTGCAATAGTTCCAAATTCTTCTCTAGTCATTGTTTCCATACTCCTTTAACCAATTATCTACAGTTTGCATTCTGTTATTGATTGCGTCTATATATGCGCTACCGCTACTATTTGCTCTGTTTTGATGTTTTTGCTTGTGTTCTTCAACAGCATCTGCAACCCATTTGCGTATACACAAATAATGGTTATTCGCTTTGTATCTAGGTTTCATTTCAATGTATTCATCAAGATATGTGATGCACTCGCCAGCCTTAATATCTCCGTATTCATCACATAACCTCTTGTAATCATCGTCTGAAAGTCTTACATGATGATATACACCGTATATATGTTTTACAGGTTTTGACTTTTTCACGTTTTCAGCGTTTTGTGTAGCGTATGCATACGGTATGGATACGGTAAGGATACCGTATCCTTTTATCTCGTCTTTCTCTTTATCTATTTCTTTATCTGTATCTTTATCTTTATCTATCTCTTTATCTTTCTCTTTATCTTTATCTTTATCTTTATCTATATCTACGTTACACAAATGTTTCATGTCTGTTACATCGGTGTTACATTGTAACGCTTTTTGTTTGCTTCTAAAATCTCTAACCCTTTGTGCACTTGATGTTTCACTGCCAATTAACTCCGGGACTTCTGTCATTAAAAAATGATTTTCTCCCATTTCTTCAAGTAATCCAGCTTGCATCAGAAAATTAACTGTGATCTGTACGTTGTCCGCATCTTCGTCAAGGTCTAGCGCTAATTCATCAGCGAAACTGGATTCGATTCCTTCGTACTCTAATATTCCATCGTTGTTCATGCACTTCATCATCATTTTTAGATATATGATCGTGTATGTATCACCGCCAGCAATTCGTCTTAATTTCTTAATTCTTTTATCCGTGAAAAAATCGTCTTTTAGCTTTAGCCAATAGTATCTTTTTGCCATTTTCCCAGCCTTTCGTGTAATAAAAAACCGCCATACAAACAAGTTTGCCCCCTTGAATGTATAACGGTTAATTACCAATATGCCTATTCAATTTTAACTCCCATTCAACGGGGCAACATTGAATAGGCTCTTTTGTTAACACGTATATATTACTATATTTCACTGTCATTTTCAATCAAAAATCGCACATTAGCATATAGCTTTTGTATATACTTTTTAAAGTGCTCATAGCTTTTGCCTATGTACAATTTTTTGCACGAAAAAAAGACGGGATTCAGTCCGCCTTTCTTCGGTAAATTAAATCAGAGGTATTAAGCTGGTGTAACCATCAAGCTATAAATATATAGTGCCTTTCGGCTAGTTACTTGATCTGTAGGTTTTCTTTCTCGACAAGTTCCGCACCTGTTACGGTGGCATCTGCGTTTTCCTTTAAAAACTTTTTAATACTCGTCTTATCGATGTCTGTATCTTCCAATGTTCTCGGCTTGATATATTCTTCTGGGATTGCGTTTATATCCCTAATCTCGACCGATTCAGACTTGCGGAAACTAATTGCACAACGTGCATCGCTATATTTATACTTGCGCACGTCCTCGACAGTGCTATGTAAATAGCTGTTAAGGTAGTGCTTAAGCCATTCCGCCTTATGTTCTGCTACCGCCTGGCGCTTTGCAAGTTTTGCCTTTTCTGCTTTCAGCGCTTCGGCATCGCTTTGCAGATTCTTAATCATGCAAGCGATATTAGAGATTTTATCGGTGAGCGCCATTTGACACGCTGTGATGCTGTCGCTTAGGTCGGTGCCTTCCAATATCTCGCCTGTTTCGGCATCAAAACCGTTTTCAATCAGATTATAAAGTTTATCTTCAATTTCATAAAGGTTCATTTCATTCTCCTATAAATAATTTTTACCAAATATCCGTACAAACTCCGCTCGGCTATGAGTTTTCTCAAATTCTGCTTGCGCTGTCCGCTTTAGCATTTCATCAAGATCGTGCCCGTTTTTTCCATGCACTCCGCCTGTTCCTCGGTGATGATAAGGACACAGCCAAACTTTCAAGCCTGTTTTCTCGGAATTGTGTCGGTTTTTCCCAAAAAACACGTGATGATCTTCTGTGTATGGTTCGTAGATTCCCTCCATAGCGCAGATGATGCACTCACGCTTTTTCTGTATAATGCTATTCATGTGCGTACCCTTTCAGCAGTTCCAACTCCGCAGGTGTCAGCGTTTCAATCGGGGCTTCACTTCCCTTAATCTCGTTTATAAGCCCCTCGATTAGTCGTGCGAACTCTTTTGCATTGTATGTGTGGCTACCCCTTAAAACGTAAAATTTTGCGTATTCTACGGGTTTTAGCACTGGTTTGCCATGATTTACACCTATCTGCATTTCAAGCGTGTAATTGGGCAAATTTGACGGTCTGACGTGCAAGTCTACAAGTTTCTTGTAGTTTATGTCCGCCTTGAGTCCTATCATGTAAGGCTGTCCGTTGATTAGTAGGTCTTGCCCATACTCCGCCAACATCTGATTATGCAGTTCATAGCGTGATATTTGAGCAAATTCCGCATATTTTCCAATCAAAGCCCAATAATAGGCATTTGCGTCTAGCGTCCGCTTTTTGCGTCTTTCTGTGATTTTTAAATCATATACAATCGGTTCACCGTTGTCTTTTTTATCGGGGAGATGCTCAAGTACATCTCCCACACAATACTTCAGCTTTTCAAGCGTTCCGCTCAGCTTCATTCTTTTGCCTTTGCCTTTTCTTCAAGTTCAATCTGTGCAAGCAGGTCGTTCTTCGCCTTTTGAAAGTATTTATCTTCCATGTTCTGCAAGTCCTTAGCTTTGTATCGCTGTGCCACCTTTTTAGCAATGTTTTCAACGTGCACTTTTCCGCATAGATCGTTGAGTTCTGCAAGGTGCTCTGCTGTCATTAGTTCCGCTACCTGTTCGGGCAAGTCCTCGCCAGCGTAGATGTACAAGCCAAGTCCAAACATCGCAAGATTCTTTGTAAGGCACCGCATGATCGTCTTGTTCACGTCAAACATAGTCGCTGGTTGTACGGTTTTTTCAACCATTTTGCCGTATTCCTTGGTCATGTAAGTGTACGGATAGGCTTTCATTGCCTTGTTTTTTGCATCCATTACCGGCAACCACATTTCATGGGTCTGACCGTTTGCGGTTACACGTGTATAGCACATATAACCAAGGTTCTCATCGTAGAAGTAAGGCGCTCCGTCAAACTTCACAATTTCATACGTTGCATCGGGGCAACGCTTTTTAAATTCCGCCCATGCGCTCGCCCAACTTAAGTATGTTAATCCGTTTTTCTGTTCAACATAATCGTTTACGTTGACTGCATAAAGTTCGTTAAAAAGTTTATCGTTCATGATCTTCTCCTTTTCTGTTCCCCTCGAAACAATTATATTATACTATATAGAATTGGAGTTTGCAACCTATTTATACAACTTTTCATATAACTCTTTTTCAACGTCTATATGCAGAGCGATGGAAATTCCCGAGATTGAAAGCATTAACAGCCCGCATTCTTCCAATACTTCCGTTGAGATATGTCCGCCAGCATAATATGCAAGCGCAAAAATAAATGCAAATAACGGTAAAATGATAAATGCTTCAAGCGTGTGGAGCGCCACTCTATACGATCTGATAAAGTCTTTTCTTCTGGAATGTCTTTTCATTGCGTCAACTCCTTTAATGGGTAAAAATAAGAATTTCCGAACTTGATTCTCGTGTATCCTCTGCGCTCTAATGTGGTTCGTGTGCATCCAACTATGTTAGTTGCGTCAACCGATGATACGTATACTTCACCATCTATCTCGATATGTGTCGGTTTCAAAGCATCGTATCTTTCAGATATTTTGTGCCTTTTTGTAAAAATTTTGCAAAAACGAGGAATAAAAATCGCATTTCCGTATTTTAGAGTCGGGATTGAGTGTGACCTGTTCTTCTTCTGTTTCAGCAGATCGGGTTTAGTCCCGACCATTTCCGCATAGTCTTTAATCGGCATATATTCAATGCCTTCGTATGTTATTTTCATGTTTCTCCTTTATTGTTGCCCTCCGCACTTGGCGGAAGGCTTTATTTTTAGAAATCGCTTCGTGATACTCCGTTGTAAGAATACGGATCTCGGCTGTATTCCTCAGCTTCTTCTTCGGATTCGGTTTCTTCTCGATCAAAATCCTCTTTATCTGCGATTGTGGTGTATGCGATTTCGCCTTCCTCTTCAAATTCGGCTTCCCATACATCAATGTCGAGATACTTTTCAAGGATCTCTTTTGCCTTATCGTCTGGGATTTTCATCAGATCACCATACTCGGCTACAACCTTGTTTCTGATCTCTTCGTCATTGTAAAAGTTCCATGTTTTCTTAAATTCGCTATGCATTTTCGTTTTCTCCTTTTCCGTTCCCCCCTCGGAACAATTATTATTATACACCTTTTCATATATATGTCAATATAAAAATATACGGAAAGAAGTATATTTTTCCTTCCTTCCGTATGTTTCACGTGAAACGTTATAAATAAATCGGCTCAAGTGCGTAGTCTGCGGTTGTGTGGCATAAAGCGCCCTTTAGTCCGCCCGACTCCTTGAAATAGTACAGCTTGTTGTCGATGTACTGCGCACCCGTCAGCATTTTCCCTTTTTCGTCAAAATAGTATCTGTGTTTCTTCGTGCTGTCGGTCGTTTCCGCCACGTCTTGCCACCCATGTGCGTTTTTGCCGTCAGCGATACGCAAATAATAATCATTGCCAGCGCTTATCCATTTCGGATAGTTGGAAGATGTCGTTCCGATGCTGTAGACCATTTCAACGTGTCCGATCTGTAGCGTTCTGCTTGGGTCGTTACCCGCAAAAAGCAAACAATCGCCAACTTTTAAAATCTGCGGATTCATGACGTGTCCGTTTTTGATCTCGACAGGTACTTTTTCAAATAAATCAGACTTGTAAATAGCTTCGGTGTTAAGCGTCCATGGGAACGTATAACCGCATTCAACAAAGGTTTTTATAATGCTAGAGGAGCAATCGGAGTAGTATGTTCCGTTCTTCGGCTTATAGCAATATTCTCGGAGCGTCTGACTATAAACGTTGCGCCCTAAAATAGTTGCATATTTTGCCTTTATTTCGGCTCTTTTGCTGTCGGTCAGTGACTTTAACCTTACCACTGCGACAAGTCCCTTATTTGCCCCATTTTTTGCTTTCTGTGAGTATCTCATGGAAAGATACTCGCTCATGTTCTTAAGGCTTGGTGTATCTGAACCATGCCCGCACAGCGTTATATTTTGCTCATTTAAGGCGGTTTCGGATTTTGGGCTAGAATTATCCATAGGAGTGTCGAAAAGCGCTTTTTCGGCTGTTCTGCGCTTCACAAGTCCATTGTTTACGGCTCCGCCAGCGTGACAGTAGTCGGGGATATGTGCGCTGATCTCGGAAAGCGACCGCTTTCCACCATCACACAGCTTATTGATCGAGCCGATGTTATATGCGAAGGATACAAGCGCATCAAATTGGTTTTGATTAAAATGGTAGATTGCATCAAACTTGTTCACGTTTGCTTCAAACTTCTGCAAGTCGGATTTCAGCCATGCTTCGGCTTTCTCTTTCGTGATAACTTCATTCTTGTCGATTCCTAAATGACCGTATCCGCCCGAATAGCCTTTAAAATCCCAATAGGGCTTGCTTGCGTATCCTTCAAAACTTTTTATAAGGTCTATACCTTTCTGCGATGTTTTCATGCTTCTCCTTTCAAAAAAAGACAGCACAGGTTGTCCCATGCTGTCGGTGCTTTACTTGCGCTTAGGTGCTTCACCGTTCTCCATGTTGGATACGGTTTCCTTCTTTCCCTTCGGCTCGTTTGTAGCCTTTGTCTTGATCTTCTTTGTAACAGGCTCGACCTGGTTCATGTTGTTTGGTTCGATATTCATTTCATTCATTCCCTTTCTTGTACTGCGTCTTTTTCCAAATATCGGTGAGTTTATCCCAGCCACCCGTAGCGACAAGGTAAACCAAAAATCCGACTACAACAGCGGAAAAAACATAGTACCACTGCAAGACCGTTACCGTCTGCGCACAATACGCAAAGAGCGCCACGATCGTGACGACTTCGGATACAACCAATGCAATCAAAGATGTAGGGCAATCTCTGAAGAATGGCTGTTCCTTAATCGCTTGCACGATTGCAGACGTCAAAAACGCAAGTGCTCCTAAAACAGTAACGATTTTAGTAATGTATTCAAGCGACATTTGTGTCACCCCCTTCAACAGTTGTAAAGCCGCCATTCGTCTTTAATTCGTGATAGGTTTCACGAATATGGCGGATAGCGTCCCCAGCTATTGAGTTTACATATCCTTTATGGCTGTTGCAATACCGTTCATATTCATCACAGTCTATCATGATTGCATCAAACATATCCTTGCGATGCGTCCGCTTGTCTACAAGTTCGTTGTCAAATTGTATGATTCTTGCCCGCCTTGCGTCCATCATTTCCGAAAGCATATCATTGATTCCGAGCGTTTCCCTCGCTGAGTCTACAATCCATGACCATGGGTTAATCCGTATCGGTGAAATCTGTATCAATGACGCAAGGAGCAAAAAGGCGGTCGATACAGCAAACCCATGCTGTTCTACGAAATCCAATGTTGCCTTAATACTCATTTAGCCCTCTTCGTAGGTGTCTGTAAATTCAATGTTCATTGCTTCGTCCTGCACACAAACGATGCACTTTTTCAGCGTTTTTGCACTATACGCATAGCCTAACTCTGAATAGGCTTTCGACTTCGCTTCATCAAGGCTGTCGTATGCAAAGATAGCGGGAATATACTGATTGTCCTCTGTAATTTGTACTAATGTTGTAAAATGTTTCATTTTCGCTCCTTAGTTGCACATAAATACAAAAGTAAAACACCACATGGAATTTGGGCTTGTGGTGATTTGCCCCCATGCTCGAATTGATTTGTCACCATTCAGTGCCATTGCCGCCAGCTGACCAACACCATTTCGACCAGTGGAATAAGATGATCCAATAGGGGATTCTGATGCGATACAAGCGAAAAGCTGTTCTCCATCGGCAAATGTATGGCTTGTGGTGCATGTAAACGTTATAGTACCTATTTTGAGTTTCCCGATGCTATACAAAAAATTATCGTGCAGTGTTATCAATGCCGATGACGGTGTAACCCATGGTGTTAACTCTATGGTTGGCAATGGGAAAATCGGTATACTGTTACCGCCGACATACGCATAAAAGTAGCCGTTAATAGTATTAAATACAATGTTTGCAACCTTATTGTCAAAAGATACAACTGGCACAGATTTTACTCTTTCATCCAAACCTGTCTGCAATGCCCATGCGCTTGCGCCTACACCGTTTGCCGCCTTTGCATTTGCGTCAACGGTATCATATGTATCCGATAGCTTAACATGACCGTAGTTTGTCGCTGTGCCACTTCCATATGTCGTGTTAGCGACAGCGTGATTAGTCGGCGGTACTCCTAATGCGCTACGTGCTCCCGCTTGCGTGTTTGCACCTGTTCCACCGTTTGCAATCGGTAACTCACCCGATACACCGATATTCGCATCAGCAGAACCGTCAAAACTTGCGGCAGTGGTTGAGCCTAAATCAACCGTAAGACTCCGAGATGTCTGCAATTTTGTAGCGGATACCGCATTATCGGTGCGCCCCAGCTTTGTAGCCATTTCCTCATTTAACTGCTCAACCGTTACCGTCCCCGCCGGGTTGACCGAAACCGCCATAGAACCCGCATTTTGAACCGTACACTGCAAGTTATAAATAAATGCAGAAGGGTTATTTGCGTCATAGACGGGCATTTGGTCGGGTGTCTGTGCTGTAACGACAGCGACAAGTTTCGACTCACCGTTTCCGAGTTTCGCAAAAAGTCCGAGCGTATTGATTAGATATGCGGTCGATACTCCGTCATTGTCAAATCGTGCGGATACTTGCACGATGTTAGTATTGTACACTCCCGCATAATTAACGTTTACGGTCGCTTCTACGTCTTGCAGAGATGTAAGGCTCATAAAATCCGTAGTGCTAGGATAGGCATGACTTGATGCCTGCATCGTCATAAAAGTGACGGTATCACTGCCACCAATGGCAGAAGCGAACATATTGATACCTTCTGTGGTTATGATGGCGCTATTATATTTTCCCATTCATTCCCTCCTTAAATAGTCTGCACGTATGTAGTCGATACGATACCGCCCACATACGCATTATTAGGCACGTAGTTAGATACCTCTTGGTTTGCGTACACTTGCAGATGTGCCGGCACTACGTCCCAAATCAAATCATACAACAAATCTATTGCTCCGTAACGGCCGGACGTTACAAAGATGTGTATGGTACACGCTACAGGGTCAACTTGTAACGTGTAGTCCTCGCCGAACAAGTCGGTCAAACGATCACGCAAATGCCAATACGTATAAGGCACGATCTGCGAAAACTTCTGAATCAGCCTTGACCGTCTAAATTCAAGCGTGTCACCGTATCGCACCGTTATGCCAAAAAGTTTCTCCCATGCACGTATAGTTGATAAATCGGCGGTCTGTACAAACTGATTAAGGTAAATGCTTTTTGCGTCATTGTTCAGCGTGTCAAGCTGTCCGCCATATACTCGCATGAGTTCGATATATTCTAACACAGGTTTGAACCATGTAGGCAACTGCTCCATAAGTTCATCTTGTGCGGGTGTGATGTCAAATCTCATCTTTATACCTCATGCAATGTGATTGTACCAACTACGGGAACTTGTTGTAATGCGCTAGTTTCCGTAAGTACCAAATCGGTGAAACTCTGACCGTTAACGGTCAAGCCTGTGACATTTACGACTTCTGGCACGTTAAGGATAGCATACACGATTCTTGATGTGTAGATGGTCACAGGATAATTGATCTCGTGCGTAGCTAGTGCTGTACCCCATGTTTCACGTACCGACTCGATATAGGCTCTAATCTGCGCTTCAATCGCTTCTCGATACAATTCAAGACCATTAACGATATTTGCGTCAAATTGGATTGTCGCTTCGATGTTGATGGATAACTCCGTTCCTGTCGTGATGGTCACAGATGCACCGATAGGAGCAACACCGTAACCGTTAGGGCTTGGAGTGTTTTCGCCTACGTTCGGCGGACATATTGCATTCTGTACCGTATCAATCAGCGCCTGTGATGCTGGAAGATAGTTGCCATTAAGGATTGAGCAGAGCACCGTTCCACCGCCTTGCCATGTCGGGTAAATCTGCACCGCACTAACACCAGGGATCTCAAGGATAGATTTTCGGTATTCTGCGATGTTTCCACCGTAAGGCTGTGAGCCAAAGGAATTGAAGAAACGCTGTCGCAAAGAATCATCTGTTTCTTCCTCAGCGCCTTCTGTGATTGTGTCACCCAATACAGCACTTGTTAAATTAGCCACCGCTGTGATAGGGACAAGCGCTCCGCTGTAGTTATTGCCGATCGTGCCAGCCACGGCGCAAGTCATTTTGTACGTATAGACTCCGCTCACTTCGCTGATTAAGTCACCGCTTACAAAGATGACGGAATCCGCTCCGTTTACGGTCTTAAACTGGCTACCGCTAGGAACTTCCGCATCAAAGATACCTTTTCTTACTGCTGGAGTCGCTTGCTTTCTCGTGACACCTCGCAAAGCTACGACGTCATCAAGTGCATCGCCGACCGCATAAAACGGTGAACTATTCTGCTGTATCTGATTAAGTGTCAAATACATTCCCTCAAGCCACCATGCAACGGGTCCGATTGCAGTCTGAATCAACGAACCTTCACGCTTGTCTAAATCATCGCTTACTTCGTTAAGCATGGAATCTTCGATATTCTGCTTTGTGTAATCATTAAAATTTATCATGTAGTCACCTCTTCGGAGAAATCACCATAGACGGTACGAACATCGAAAGTCCATGTTAATGTGCTACCGTCTTGCGTGTATTGGAAGTTTTCGACCGCTATGATACGCTCGTCAATCGAAAGCGCATCTTCTACCATTTGCGGAAATGTGCTTATGATATAGTCTGCATCTTCGCCGATCAATAACTCCAATTCTTCGCCTAAATTTGAGCCATATATCTGCCAACCATAGCGCCGAGTGTTGAGCATTATATCGACAGCTTGTCGCACTGCTTCAAGTCCGTTCGTTTGGCTCTGCACTCGCATCGTTTGGCGGTTAATAAGCCACGTTTGTGACGGTTGCGTCACGTATTCGAGTTCTGTATCTAGTCCGATGTTTTCGGGCAATGTTGCCATTTTCTCCCTCCTTTCTACTGTACTTTCGACAGCACGATATAGCGCTGACCATGAGCGCAACGCAACAGCACGACTTTATCCATGACGTGCAAGCCTTCGTTTATCGTTACCGTAAAGGTTGCACCATCTGACGTTTTACCGCTGTACGTTTTCGGCATCACTCCGACCGTTTTTATAAGCGCTTCTTCTGGCAAAGGTGCCATTAAAGGCGATATGCCGATAGTCAATGGTGATACGGTCATAACGATGCCAAACTCTAAATCTGTCAGCTTTAATTCTTCTATACCGTTCTGCATGAGCGTCTGCAATACTTCCACTAAATCCATGATTGTTCTCCTAACTGTTCAAAGTTTTTCACTTCTACGGACATCGTATGAGCGTTGCCCTCGTAGGTGTGCGTTACCTTTTCAGCGATAAGCAAGCGATTCATCGCAAGCGTTTCTATCTGCTTAATGCGCACAGGCACGATATTGCCCGCACGTAAGCCAGTTAAGCCCATAGCGTTCAGTGTGATGTTTTGTAGCACTCGATTATAGTATTTCAGATAATTTTGGCAAAGTAAATCTATCTGCGCATCGTTTAGGTTTTCGTCCACTTTGTCATAATACTGTAGTAAGCCCCATTTCTTTTGCGAGTCGGTGTCATCGTGCAGAAACACGTCCGCCCGTCCCGTTTCTTTATTTGGTCTTACTAATTTTACTCTGTTATACGTTTCGCTAGAAATATCCCTTTTGTACGTATATCCCGTAACAAGGCTGTTATTTCCTAGCATTTGTGGCACTAACATTTTGTCTATCTTTTTCAGCGTAAGCTTGCCGAAATCGTCATAAAATACAAAGATTGTGCCTGTTTGTACGATAACTTGTGACAATGCGTCAAAGATGATGCCTAGGCACTCCGTATTGTCTTTAATAAGGCAAGGGAACACATACCCCGTAGGCTCTAGCGTTCCGACCGTTAATCCGAAATCTGTCGCTATTTGCGTGATAATCTGCTCAAGCGTCATGTTGGTGAATGTATAACTTGCTTTCGCCTTAAGATAATAAAGCTGATCGTATGCGGTATAGGAAACCTCGCCTGTTTCCGTTCGCTGTGCCGAGAAAAGGAAACCGTTAAAAATCGGTGTACCGTTATCGACAAAGCGCACATTTGCACCTTCGGTTATCGCAATTCCAGAATCCTCTATGCAAGTAAATTCCATTTTTGATGCAGAATTAAAGCGCTGTGTCTGCAACGATATTTTAGACGTGCACCCCGTTATGTTTTTGCTTACCTTGACTTCGGTATTAGGTACGGAAGGTCCCGGCTCTAATGGTTTGCTTTGACGCATGATGGCGGTTAAAGAATAACTCATATAATCACCCCGTTACTTGTAGCTGTGATGCGGTTATCCACCCATACGAGCCGATAAGGATAGGATAAGCACGACCGCTTACAATGCGCTTGACTGTCGTGTTTAGGTTGTTTGCATGACCGTGTGGCTTGCCACCGTAGGAATCATAGCAATACACCCCGTTAGCAATAACCGATGCACCGACACGCAAAACAGGAGTTTCAACAGGTCGCTCCACTTTGGCGGTAACTTGTGCGGTCTGCTGTGTCTGCTCTTGCTGTGCCGCATTCGGTGCGACAGGTTGCGCAATCGTTATAGTCTGCGGAGCATAGGCACGATATTCTTTCAAGCTTATGTTGTAATAAATATCGTTCGGCTCTCCGCCCTTGTCCTTCGTTTCAAATTCTTCCACGATACAGCGTAGATTCGTGTCAAACAGCCCCGATCTCGAAATCACAAGTCTGCCCTTCGTGCGGTTCTTCTTTGCATTGTCTAGCGCCTTGATAAACGCTTTAGGCGATATGCTACCGTTTGAATACGGTACAGAACTATCGGAAGGAATAAACGACTCGAATGATACTTCGGTGAGTCCTGGGGGCATTGGAACCACGATCTCGCCCTTGTCCAAAACTTCGTAGGTCTTATTTTTGGAAGGTCGTTTTATGCTGATGTCGGACGGATTAACGGGAATCTTGATTTTTCTACCGAACTGCAAATAAATACTTGTTCCGTTTGGTACTTTCACGATTTCCCCCCTTTCTTGAAATAAAGGCGCCACCGTTAAGCGGCGCCCATCAATTAAATGTTATAGTTCAGTGCTGTGTGGCTTGCCATTTGTTCAATGAGCATGACTTTCAGCTTGTCCGCAACGTCTTGCGATGTCAGATTCTTGGCGGCGCTTTCTGGGATAGATACGGAAATGTTAGGCGCAAGCGTCTGCAATTCCAATCTTGCCATGTAGCGCTTTTCTGCTAGATCACGATAAATCTTCAAATCCTCGTCCGAGAGTGTGACGTTATCGACCGACTTTACCTTGTCGACAGAACCAACGTTTTTCTTTCCACCGCCACCGCTACCGCCAGCGGCATCTGCCAGCTTGTTATTCGATGCGGCAACTTGCGAAAGATCACTTCCGCCTGTCAAATCGGAAAGCCCATGCTTTAAGCCTTCAATCTTACTTCCTAGATTGTTCTGTACGGTATCGCCCCATGCGGCGCCCTTGTTAAATCCGCTCTTCCATGCATCACCCGTTGATTGTGTTTCAATTCTTCCGAGTTTAAATGCCGCTAACTTTGTAGGCGCACTGATTCCTTCGGTGCTGATTCTTCCGCTTATAACGCTACCAATCTGCCCTATCTGCCCCATTTTGCCGATATTCATGCCAGGTATCTTGTTAATAGCGTCAATGAGCCAGTTAATGCCTTGAATAGCCTTATTTGCACCCGTAATGAACGCATTAGCAAGTGCTGTTGCCGCCTTATCTGCTCCGCTGATTACCGCATTAAAGGCATTCACCGCAAGGAGTTGTAGATTATAAAAAGCCATTGCGATAGCATAGCCGATGTTTTGGCAAGCGTTGCCAATCATCTCGAAAACCGCTAGAAAGCCATTTGCTACCATTTTGCCGAAGTTGGCAATGACCGCCCAACAGCCCGCAATAACTCCCGCAATGTCACCGAACACCGTATGCCCTGTTTTTGCAAGGTTATGGAATACTACAATAAGTGCAACAACTGCGGCGATAGCAAGGAATATAGCTGTTACAATCCACGTAATAGGGCAAGCGTGTAATGCCGCATTAAATGCGCTCTGCCCACTTGCGGCGGCAATCGTTGCGGCTGTGTATATGCCCTGTGCGGTTGCCATTACACCCGTAAGGACACCATGCAAAGCCATGATTGCGGCAGTGATTTTTGCTGTGGTATTAAACAACAAATAAGCGCCCACAACCGTCATGACAGCTGGTCCTATAATATTCATATTGTCGGCTACGAACTTGCACATTGCACCCAGCTTTTCAAAGCCTATGATTGCGATATTTGTCGCTACTGTGATGCCCGTAGAAATCGCATTCAGCGCAGACACGAACTCCTCGCTATTGATTGCCTTTGAAATGACAGCTTGCAGTGCTTGGAAGTTGAATACTGCGGTATTCTTCACCTTGCTCATAGCTTCGGAGAAGGTCATCGGCATTTTACTAAATTGTGCATCGACTTCCGCTCCAGCGTTCATGATAGCATTCTTTACTACGTCCGCTGTGATTTTGTTCTCCATCGCCAATTTCTTGACTTCGCCTGTGGTTACTCCCATTTCTTTAGCAATCATCTGCACGATAGCTGGAGTATTCGACATGATCATGTGCAAGTCGTTACCACGCAAGACACCCATCGACATTGCCTGTGTCAAGTTATACATGGTTGACGAAATACCTTCCGCAGACGTTCCCGACAGTTTGAATTGTTTGTTCAAAATCTCCATAAATCGTGTAGCTTCTGGCAGACTTCGGAATGTTTCGGGCGCTTGTGCAGACAGCTTTGCAATAGAGTCAGCCATTTCTAGGAAGTTACCCCTCGCACGTTGTGCAGATTGATAAATCATGCCCATGCTTTTCTCTACGTCACCGCCTAACGCTCCTATACGCGCCTGTGTATAGGTTAATTGGTCGCTTAAACCTATCAATCCTTTCACCGCTTGAAAACCGCCGAATGCAAGCACTATTCGTTTGATACCGCCCTCGATTCCGCTTGAACTCTTATTAAAGTGGTCTAGGAATTTTTGATTTTGGCGGGTAACGTTTTCTGTGATGTTGTTTAATCGCCCTTGAATTTCGGCTACCTGTTCCAAATAGCTTTTGTATGCTCTTTTCGCTTCTGATGCTTTTTTAGTTGATTCTGTCGCTCTTGTTTGCTTCCGCTCGTATTCCTCTATCTTTGAGTTGAGCTTGTCAAACGAGTCAGCTATTCGTGAACCTAATTCAAGGAATCGTGAAAAGGTTGCGGAGAATTGATCCGCAATGACTAAATCTTCTCTAATTTGTGCCACGGTTCTTCATCTCCCTCTGAGCGAATTCCCAACACAAAGCCACTTCACGTGCATTCATGTCGGCAACTTCGCTCGGTTTTGTGCCAAAATTGACAAACATATACTGAGCAAGAGCGACTTCTTTATAGCCGCTCTCGATTAGTTTTTTACTTCGTCCTCAACACCTTCTGGAGTGTCGAAATCGTTGAACTTCATGATTTCATCGGACAGACGTGAGAACTCGCCGATTGACAGCATACGAGAAGGAACATCTTCGGGATTGACTACCTTGTAATAATCGCACATCTCAGCGTCTTTGAAGTTAGGTGATACAACACAAGCCAACACAAGAAGTTTTGTATACTTGGTGTTATCAATCTCGTTGATGATCTGACCATTTACACGTTCCTTACGTCTGCACCGCTTCATGAGTGCTTCGGAAGTTTCGGAATCAATCTTTCTCAGCTTGAATGGTAACGGTTTACCGTTCTCGTCCTTGAATCTATCGGAAATGATAACTTCCTTTGTTTCTTCCATCGGTGATGGCTGTAAAAATCCTTTTAAAACTGACATAATAAATTCTCCTTTAAAATAAAAAACGGTTGAACAGGTATATTATACACCGTCCAACCGCCTTTAAACAATTAGCCCAATGTTTCGGGATCCTTGAAGTAGTTAAGCACCTCAAGCCCTGTGTAGCTGAATGATACTTCTTCCTCAAGCCAGTCGGTATCCGCATCGAGCATTGCAACAGGTACTTTTGACAGCTTGCAATTGTAAAGCGCTACAATCTGCTTGCCTACGGTTGTGCCCGGATCATCGTTAGTAATCTGCAATGTGAAGTACGGAAGTTTGCCCGTCTTGAGGTAGTCCTGTAACAGCTTGATAAAGTACGGTGAACCATAATAGATGGTCATTGTACCCGTAAGGGTTACACCTGTGGTTTTCTTCTGCACGAGTGTAGTTCCGACTACCTTGAAATCGGACTCCTGGAACTCAGCATTTGAAGAAAACTTCTTCATCTGGAATAACTCATGGTTTTCACCGTCAATGGTCATTACTGCGCTACCGGATTTACCGTTAAGCGCATCTCTTTCAAGTAAAAAAGACATTCGATTCTCCTTTCATTATGCGGATACGCTCACGCTGTTAGGTGTTACCGTAACCATAACGTATATGCGCTCAACAGCATCCACAGGAGTTAAAGCTACGTTTACAATAACGGAGTCAACCGCATTGCCCTGTTCAATGGTTACGTCCTCGGCGGAGAAGTTCTGTACACCGTTGTTAGCCTGCATCTCGTTAAGATAGCCGATAATCCACTGTCTAAGAAGTGAGCGTCCGCTGTCGTTGTTGTCCACCTTGCCGATGAAATACTTAGAAAAATGTTCATAAGTATCATTGCAGAACTGCATAAGCACACGCATTACACGATTCTTCTTGAACTCTGCGCCTTCGGTCGGTGTGACGGTTCTCTTTGAGTTGATGTCGGTGCAAATCTTTACGATGCCGAAATCATCGGAGAACACAAGCAGACCGTTTTCCACAGCGGTCTGAAGCTGTGTGTCGTTCATCTTCGGATTAGCTTCGACAGCGTTCGGATACTGCGCATAGGTAAGGCTCTGATTGTAGTTTGCACCAGCTTCGGCGCCACCTACCCAATAGACTGCCTTAGTTGCTGGGATTAAAGTACCATCGTTCAGCTTTACACCGTTATTTACTACGATAACATACTTAGAATTTGCGGTTGTAGCATCGCCCGAAAGTACAAGCTGGCACTTTCTGCCTACTGCGTCATTCATTCTAGTGATAAACGATGTGAAGGCATTTGCAACGGTTGCTTCTGTACCGTCATAGATCAAGATGTCAAAATAGTAAGGCTCGATAGCGGTTAAGAATGTAGCATAGTCCGCATTTGTTACCGTAGGGTTTGCGCCTGTTGTAAGTGCTGTTCCTGTTGATGTGGTTACGGTTGAACCTGTACCGCTGAAATCTACCCACGCATTAGATACAAGGTTGTCAAGCGCTGTAATGGTCTGCTTATCTGCGATTGCGCCATCTACGATTGTAGTTACATCGTAAGAGCCTACGTTGTCTGGGTCTGCGCTGATAGCGATAGAAATGTCGTTTCCTCGTGTACCTGCGTATTTGGCTGTGACGGTCAAATCGCCGATTGTAGCGGTTGCCTTTGTTCCGCCTGTTCCGAGTCTGTAAAGTAAAATCTTTGTCGGCGCTGATGTAGTATCAGAACCTTTGAGCATTTCACGGATAAATAATGCGTTTGCTGACGTGATGTCGTAACCGATATACGGTGTTAAATCCTCGCCAGCTGTGATTGTCTGCACTCCACTAGCGCCCCAATTTAATGCGATAGGGATTGCAACGGTTCCACGATTGCCAACATTAACGGATACAGACTCTTTTGATTTCACGTTAATGTAGACACCAGGAAGGACTTTAGATTGTGACGTAAAATTGCCACCTGCCATGTTTACCTCCTTAATGCGGCATCAAGCGCCGCCTTTGCTTCGTTAATAGTGTATTCTTCTGCGGTTAAGATGGCCGCTTTGAAATCCTCTTGATACCCACTCAAAGCCTTGCAATGCAGTAGCTTTTCACGTGTGTATCTCGGTTCATTCGTTTCCTTTGATTTCGGCATTTTCTTCCTCCATCTCGTTCATGTATATGTGTTCCTTATCTACGCTCATGCGTTGCTTGATACGTAGCTTATAGTGTAACTCTTGATCTTCTATGTTTCCGTTCCGCTCATACGTGTGCAGTAGTGCGCTTTCGTCACCGTCCACGTATGTTATCATATCCATGCATTCGTCCAGCTTTTCAAGCACGTTGATAAGTTCCACGTTTTGCGCTGACTTGTCACGCTGTTGAATATAAACAATGTCTAGCATCGTTTCTCTGATATACGTTCCGTCTATACCATCTTCAATTTTTGGATTTACGAGAAAAACATAGAAGCAAGGATAGCTAGTGTTAAATGACGGTGAGTCATAGATCGGGACATCTTTGAAGTTATCCGCAAGCTGTCCCGCTATGCTGTCGATTAGTTTTTCAAACGTGAATGTCATTTCTTGAACCTTTCTTCTATCCGTTTCGATAGTTCTTTCTCAACGGTTTCTTTGTATTTATCTATTGCCTTTTCCTTCATGTATAAGCCTTTGATGTAGTTCGCCCTCGTTCCTACCATCATGCCGCCCATTTCGGGAGGGACACGCTCAAAGAATCCGCTTTCTATAACAAGTCCAGGAACGTAATGCCTGTCTAATCTGTGACCATCATTTACAAAACTTGCATAATTCATTTTGTTGGCAAGCACCGTATGCCCATGCTCTGCAACATAAACGCTGTCCGTTTCCCAATGGTCATGCATTGAGCCTGTCCGCAAGTGCGAATTTGCAAGCGATGCTTCACCGTTTGGAGGAGTGTAGGCTTGCGCTTCTAGGATTGCTTCTATGGTCGCAAGTCCTGCCACCTCGTCAACGATTTTAGGGACATCAGCGCCCGCTTTGCGTAATTCTTCAAAGCGCTTGTTGAATTGTTCGCCGAAATTATGCGTAGCCACGTTGTGCCCCCTTGATTAGTTTACAATATTATCCGCATACAAGCCAACTTCCATGTGCGAAAGCCCTGTAACGTCCATTCCCACAGGATCGTAGAAGTGTTGCGGCTTGCCAGCTGTATACCGTTCGTCTGTTCCACCGCCTACCAATGCGCCACGATGCACAATGATTAGATCATCGGTTTTTATGTCCGTATCAACGGGGCAAGCTAACTTGTCCGTCTTGCGGTCAACTGCGGCGGTATTCTGCGGATTTCCGCCTTGTAGCTGTGTAGCATACACTCGGCATGGAATAGCGCTCTCATTCACCTTTTCACGTGATTCACGTGTGATATGCCCTACTGTCGATTTAACAGTACGGTATACGTCCATTGTGTCTGTGTACCAATCGCTAAATAACATACATACCACCTATCCCAATCATTCGTGCCATTGTGGCAAGTTGCGCACCATATTGCGTGGAGTTCCACGTGCCCCATTTTTCTGTGCCCGCATTGATTGCTCCGTTGTCATATGATACCGATGTATCGCCCATTTTGGCGCTTGCTACGTTACCTTTTTGTGATGATGCACTTGCTACCGCTTGTGCACTCGGCGAACCGTCTGCATACGTTTTCAGATACATAGCGGAGTAATGCGCTACGTATAGACCGCTTGCATATCGCCACTGTTCGCCCCAACGTGATGGAATGATTGACACGTTCGCCATGTCAATGAAAGACGTCAGCATTGTCTGCGGAAGTAGCGGAGTATATGTCGGTGTTTCGCCTTCAACTTCCGTCTTTCGGAAGAACTGCGGGAAATCTGCGGCAAACATATCACCCGTATAATCTCCACGTTCTCCGACTTCTGGAATATTCGCCGCCACCTTCTTGGCATTTTCAAATACAGGAATCATCGGATTCGTGTACGGTGTCATAGCATCACCTACTTTTTCTTTCTGATGTCCGTTTTCTCGGCTTTAGCTTCTGCCTTTGCATCTGCTGTTTCGAGTGCCTTGTCGGTCTTGCGTGACGGTACTGCAATCTGTCCGCCCTTGATAGCCTGTGATACAAGCCATGATTCGCCTACCCACTTAGGCACTTCGCCGATATAGTCCTTTGGAATGAGATAACTCTCCTTGCCATTTCTGACAAGGAGATTGATTTTTGAATTTAAAAACATTCGTTCGCTCCTTAGATACCGTCTACATAAAGCATTGTCTGCGGATAGAATACCTCGGCTTCTGATACGTTAGCGGCATAAGCTGTATCGTAGGAGAAGCGCTCCGCATTTGCTGTGGTCATTGCACGAGTGAGCGGTACAAGTTCGTCAACAGCTACATAACGCTCCTTGTTGCAATATACGACCATACGGTCAGCACCGCCGACACCTGCACCATCTGCCCATGCTGTAGCACCGATGTAAAGATCACCGCCATGCGCCTTTGCTACGTTATTCTCAAGAAGGAATGTAAGGATAGTCTTTTCTGCAAGGCTTGATACCTTGGTTGTAGCAATGAGATTGTACTGCTCGTAAGGGATTACGATGTGGTTAGGGATTGCATCAAGGTCGTACTCAGATGCCGCCCAAACAGCAGTAATAGCATCGTTTACGTCCTTCAGAATCTCGTCGGCTGTCTTGGTTGCCCATGTAGCAGTACCGCCCGCACCGTTTGCCGCATTGGTTACGGTTACGTCAGCGTTGTTCATAAGACCAGTAGAGCCATAGGTTGCGAAGCCCGCATAAACGTTCTGGTCCATGTGCTTGTCGTATGTCATACGGACACCGTCACGAAGAAGGGTATCAATGTTTCTGCCTGTCATGTTGCCCTTCATCTGATCAAGCCAAAATACACGAGTACCAACGGATACGGTGTGCGCCTTGTAAAGTTCCTTTGAAAAGTCTGCCTGTACAAGTGGAGTACCATCGGAAGAACCGCCCGATACGATACCATCACCGCTACCGCCTGTTACACCGTAGCCGACACCCATAGCTGAAACATAGTCAGCCCAGCCGCCGCCGACTCTGATAGGAATATCACGTGTGTAAGTGAAAGATGTAAGCGGAGTTCTTACAAGGCTGTCACGCTTTTCAAGCTCTGAAACAAGGAAAGCCTGTCCAGATGCGATGCCGTTAGCGTCCATCGCTACAGCTTTCGCACCATTTCCACCGATAGTGCCTAAGTTAAAGTTGCCCATATTCTGATATGCCATTTTCTAATCCTCCTTATTATGCGTGGAGTGGCTCAAGGATACGGATCTCGGCGATACCGTTAGCGTCCGCTGTGCCCTTCCACTTTGCATTTGTCAGCTTTACGGTGTTTGTAGAGTCAGCAGATGCTTCAAAGCCACCAACTACTGCGGTAGGATATGACGCATTTGCGGCAACTCTTACGTATACATCACCGTCATATGCGGCAGTGCCACGCTGACATTTAACGTTTACGCAACCTCTCTTAATGACAGATACAGCATCGCCAGCTACGTATGTGCCGACATTCTGATTTGCATAATCGGTTGCGCTCTTGACCTGTGCAACAGCAACACCGACAAAATCAGCGGCAACGGTAGTAGAACCGACAGCGGTAATTGCTCCGCTTGTTGCAGACGGCACGACAGCCTGTCCGAATGGAATAGCTGTTGATCCTGTCATTGGGTGAGTGTCGATAATTGTATCCGGCTGTCTTGAATAAGAACCAGCATAGCCATGTGGCATTGTTTTACCGATAGTCTGAAACATTACTTGTTCTCCTTTCTCATATGCGGGTTAAGCGCATTGTATGCGTTCTGCACGTCCTCGATGTTGTTCTCTACCTTAGGCGCCTTGATTGTCGCAAGTGCCTGTGCGATCTTGGCAGAATCGTTTGCCTTCTGTGACTTGATTGATGCAAGCAGTGCATCGGTAACAGCCTTGCGCTGTTCCTCATCCTTGATAGCGGCGATAGAAGGCTTTACTGCGGTAAGGATAGCCTTAACGGTAGCCTTGTCCATTCCGTCAGCTTTGTCTGCGTTCTCGTCCATCTCTTCCGCTGGAACGGTCACAGCTTCTTCGTTATCTGGCTGTTCGCCTTCCTTCTTCTCCTCGATTTCCTCAAGTGCGGATTCGATAGGGTCTTTCTCGTCCTGTGCCTTTGGTGCAAGTGCTGAAAGCGCATCGATCACCTTGTCAAATTTTGCGTTAAGGGCATCAATGGACTCATACAGCTTATCCTTATAGTCCTCGTCTGTTGCCTTTGTTCCGCAAGCGTCTGCGTTCTGCTCCTCGTCTGCGTTGAGTGCATCGGCGGTATCGGATACCATCTTTGTGATCTCGTCCGCTGTCTTGCCCTCAGCCGCATGACCGAAAAGTGTAGCCCATACATTTTTCTTCATGGTTTCCCTTTCTGGCTTTGTTGCCTGTGTTTTTGTATTTGAGTCCATGATTGCCGCCTTATGCCCGGCTCTGCCTTCGTCTACGACAGCAACATGGTTTCCTCTAATGTGTGTCTGCGTGAATGTACCGTCACCGTTATCCTCGTATTCAACCGTATAACCGCATGATACTTCACGCTTTCCGTTTCGGATTAACTCAATCAATCCTTCGTCCTGCACGTGCAAATCTGCAAGGAGATAATCGTCAAATTCTCCGACACCTCTCCGCACGTTCTGCACGTGTCCTTTTGCGTGTTCCATTGCATTGTTTGCGTCCAACAGTTCGTTTGGGTGGCCATCGGTCACAGGCTTGCCCTCGAAAGATGCGATTGTCGCATCGCTGAATACTTCCGATTCGGGTCTGTGTACGGTAATGATTGCATCACCGTCCATGCCTAACTCACTAGCTAAATACTGCTGATCTCCTGTCCTTGCAATCGGCACGTTTTTGCAGATAAGAAATCCTTCGTCAGTTTCTAGCTGATTTGGACTTATCTTGTAACCATAATACGCTAGTTTACTCATTTTCTTCAATCCTTTCGCATATTTTAGCCTTTTTCAGCCTTTTTTCTTAGTTCACGTGTAATCTTAGCACGTTTCCGCTGTTCGGCTCTATATGCTTCGATTTGTTCTTTAGAACGTGGGTCGTTCGTGATGGGATTATCCTCGAAAGAAGAAAACTTCCGCATTTCGTCAATTTCCTTCTGCGTCTTGCCTTCTTCATTGTATGGCACTAGGTAATGTCTGCAATTATTGTGCATACATAGCCATGTGTTGCTTAACGTGTCGGGTCCGTTTGGGTCTATCTTTCCGAATGCAGATGCTAGTGGCGGATAAAATGGGCTTGTTCCGCTCTTGCTATACACTCGCCCTTCTAACGGTGCGCATATGTCACAAGTCGTGCCTACTACCGTTATGCGGTACAGGTCGTGCTCTGCGTCCTTGGTCAAGACTTCCGCATTACGTGCTTGTGCGTTTGCGGTACGTGTTGCCATGTCGCAATAAGCACGTAGCGACCATTTGCGCCCCGATCTGTCTATAAATGCGGTTACTCCATGATTTCGGAGATATGTTTCCATCATATCCGCATTGTATACTTCCCAATTTCCCACAAGCTGAAAATATTCCGCACTGCTTTGTATCGCCTTTGTAAACACGTCATCATCAAGACGTGCGATACGATATAAGGCTTGCGCTGTCGTTTGCGCTGTCGTTGTGCTTGCTACGATGTTGCTTAGTAGCGTGTCCGTCAGCGTTTCCGCCATCATTTCTTGTTCTGCGGTCATTTCCATGAGTCCATGCGTAAATTGCCGTTCAAACATTTTCGGCACGACCTTGAAGCATTCTTCATTCATGGCTTGGAGCGTTCTTCGCACGTTTTCCATTGCCACTTGCTCAGAGAAGGCTGTAATGTTTCTGCGGTTTCTTAGAATCTTCTCTACTACGTCCTTCTCCGTCCGTTGGAACAGCCACAGCAGAAATAACATCGGATTAACGTCCCATCGTGGTTTTATTCGTTTCTTTTCGTCTTTCTTCTTTTCGTCCATTACATTAGCCCGCTCATAGGGTCACGCATCGCCTGTGTATCCGCATACATGATGCCCTCGGCTTTTTCAACGTCCTCGTCCTTAATCTTGCCAAACGTGCCCGTTGTGTCGCTGAGTGCTTGCAGTTCACGCATAGCGGTAGCCGCATCAATAAGGTTACTCTGATATGCAGACAAAATAGATCCTGTTGTTTTCTGCGTGATTTCCGCTCTCTGTGTAGGGTCTGCGGTTTTCATCGGTGGGAATGAAATGTCTAAATCGTCTGGGATTCTTCCCCATGCAGACATCGCCAATATAGGCAGTAGCTTTTCAATGATTTCTCGGAAGTCATTTTCCCGTAGTCCGTCAATGTAATCATAGTAGTTCTGCAAGTCGGATTCACCTGTTGAATTTAAGCCCGCTGGTGAACGTCCAAACAGCTTCGTAACGGGTGTTCTTGCCGCTCCCGCTACGTCCATCATTACTCTGTCGTACACGTCTGGAAGTCCCGTAAACGTATACTGCCGGTTATGGATTGCATCGCCCTTGTTGATGATGCGCATACCGAAGTTTGACTCCATTACGCTCTGCGCTTGCATGGTATTCCAAAATCTTCTCTGCATCTCTGCGTTGCCTGTTCCGAGTAACTGATCTAGCCCCTCGGATTCCATATAGTCGAGATTTGCTCTAAACGTCAGCCCCGCAATATTGCCCGCTACGTTGTCACGTCTTACGATTTCGGCATAAATCGCCTCTATCTCTGACTCGCCCCAATACTGCTCCGCTACCTGTTCAAGCCATGGAAGTTCTCGACCGATAAAGCGGATAACACGACTATGATGCGCCGTTGCAATAAGTCCGTGCTCCTCACTTCTGATTTGGTAGTATTTCGGCAGACCATAATCCACATCGGAAGGATCATCTACTACCTCGCCTGTTGGATATACTCCCGTCCATCTGTCTAGGATAAGCAAACCCTTGAAGCTGTCGGGCATTACTGCGGCAATGTCGAGCGGTTCGCTCATATCGTCCTGTCCCTCAATAATCATGACACCAGCGGCGCCACCGTACAATCTGCCCCAACACATTCCCGCTGTCAGTTTCTTCCGCAAGTGTGTCTTGCGCATGATTGCGTTTATGCGGTCGATTTGATCGGGAGCGATTGCGGTCTTGACTTCAAACCACTTGCGTATAATGTCGTTCGGGATTGTCGTGACGATATTCTGCACAATCCAGTTGTCACGATAAAGCGATGTCAATAATTCATAATTCTGTGACAGCCTAACAAGCGGGTAGTCGGTCGCTTGCGTTAGGTCGGTCGTCCCGAATCCTAATCTCGCCGCTGGATTGCTGAAAGCATCGTTCACAGCGGTCTTTTTCTTTTTATTTTTGCTCATTGTTCATACCTCTCAACCTAGCGGCGCATTCTCGTGTGCACGTTTTTGTTTTCAAGTATTTATTTACCACATACTACGCATTTACGCAATAAGTAACACTTTTGAGCGTTAGCTAACGCATCTGCGCATTAAGTAACGCAACGTATCGCTAATATCACGTATTTGTGCGCCATTTAGGGAGTGCTGTCATGCAGACATAGCGTAACCCATCGCATCCGTGGTCTCTGATTTTCAGTGGTTTTTCTTCACCACGTTGTGCGGCTTTCTCGTCCCATGCATAGGATTTCAACTCTTGAATTGTCCCCTTGCATCGCTCATGGATCATTATTTTTTTCTTTTGGAACAGTGTCGAGCATACACGTATACCGTCCAATACTTCGTTGTTGCCTTCCTTCACGTAAAAGCCACGTTGCCTTAATTCTGTGATAAATGACTTTGCAGACGGGTCAACGATAACTTCGCATTGCCAACTTGCTTCGCTGGTCATGAATTTCGCCATTTCGTCACAGTATTCTGCATCGGTTTTGTTCGGGCAAGCTGTCCGCTGTGCTTCTTCGCTTCGGGAGTCCCATCTATACTCGTCATCTACCCAGATCGTATCCCCATCGTCCCAAACGGACAGAAACACGCAAGGGTTAGTTGTACCATAGTCGCACCCGATGAATCTCGTGGAAGTCGAATACAGTGCAACAGGTCGGCTTTCATCGTTGTATACGTTTGCATCGGTAAACATGGGATAGATCAAACCTTCCGCAACCGCCCACAGCCCTTTGATATACCGTAGGAAGAACACTCCTGCATATAAAGAGCGGTATCTTTCCTTGATTTTCTCCGACAGTGAAAGATTATCGTCCATTGTGAAATGGAGATACAGCAGTCCTTTTTCTTTTGCCTTGTCTATCCATCGGCGCTTGAACCAATGGAGCGGAGTCGAAGGGTTGCAATTAAAAAACAGCTTTGAACCGTCAACAGAACACCGTCCTGTCGCCTGGTTAACGAATGATTCTGGCATCAGCGCAACCTCGTCAAAGAATGCACCCGCCGCTGTGATACCCTGCACAAGGTCTTGGGATCGCTCGTCCTTTCCACCAAACATATAAAAGTAGTTCGTGTGTTCTCCGTCTGTGACCGTCAGCATATTCTCAGTATGGTCGTGATCGTATTCATAGCCCCTACTTGCAAGCATCGGCATAAGTGGCATGAGCACGTTACGTGTAAATGAGCCTATCGTCTTGCCCGACATGAGGAAGTTTTGACCGTCATAGTTAGCCATAGCCCACATAACAAACGACAGCGACATGGAAACCGTCTTGCCACTTCTGATTGCTCCGTCTGCTATGATTCCTTCCGCTTCTTTGACGGGTGAGCCTTCCGTCCACCAATTAAGCACTTGGCGCTGTTTCCTGCTGAATGGTTGGAAGATAAATGTAGGTTTACGTATCCTTTTCTTCATCTATTCCCCAATCTTCCACAGCGCTGACGTTTAGAGCCTTAATAAATCCGTCATCAATCTTTTCTCCGTCCTTCGGCTGTTCTGGCATCGGCTCACGCATTCCGAGATACTGTTTTGACAGCCAAATAGCCACAGGTGCCGACTTTGCGGACAACTTGAATAAGTTCCGCCTTAAGCTGATTTTGCCACCTTGCGAGAACATTTTAAAAACCTCGGGAAACCGTTCGCCATAGGTTTCCTTGCAGTAGTCACGTATCTTGTCACAGGAGCAATTAAACCAGCCCGCAATCTCTTCTTCGGTGCACTGTAGTTTGCATAATCCTTCAAATTGTTTTTGATCTATCTGTATCTTTGGTCTACCGCCCTTGTTCTTCTTCGGCTCGTCCTTGTTCTTTTCCATTGTTCACAACCTTTCTATTCTATCGGCATGTTGCTGTAGATATATTCGTTTACCGCTGTACCGTTTGTCGTTGCCCCGATCAGACTCGCTACGGATTTTACCTTTTTCTTGTAAAATGATTCATCGCTGATTTCGTAGCTTGAGAAAAACACTTGATACGGTTGCGCTTTCACCCACTCGTAAAATTCCAACGAGTCGAACTGTCCGCCATAATCTGAGCATTTTCCTTTGCCTATCTGCTCATATGGTACATCGCAGTATACCACATCGCCTTCTTTGCATACATAATCTTTGTAGGAGATGTTAGTCACTTCTAACCGCTGTAAGGCTTCTAACCGCTGTAAGGCTTGGAGTGACTGAATGCTTTGCAATAGTTCCGGGTGCGCTGTCTTGTGCTTTTCTCTTTCCTCTAGCATCTTGCATAAGTGTATATATGCAATTCTTCTGTCTGTTAGATTCTCGTCAAGCAATGCATGGCAAGCGGTCTGCTTCAGTTTTTCTGTTTCCTCGCTCCACAGGTAGCCCTTCAATGGGCTGTTTCCGAAACTCCAAATATAAGCAACGTATGCATCTGTATCTTTCAGCTGTTCAAAATCTTCCCTTGTGATGACTCGGCGCTCATCGTGATACTTGCCATTGATTGCGTCCATAAACAAGCCCGTAATCATCGGATTGATGTCATTATATAGCTGATTTTCCCACTTACCCGACAGCATAGCACAATGCGTGATTGCACCACCGCCACCGAACAGATCAACGAGTCTTTTGCCTTCTGGAAGTATTGCGATGATCCTGTCGGCAATTCTTGTCTTGTTCCCTTGGTACGGTACTCCGTAATGGGTATCTAACCGTTCCAAATCCTCAAACTCGTCCGCTTCTTTCGGTTCTTCGGCGCTTTCGTCTGCGTCCGCATTCCCAAATACGTCCTCAAATCCGAAATCCGCCATGTCCACGTTGAAATCATCATCGTTTAATAGTTCCGCCAACTCATCATTCAGCATTTCCACGTCAAAATCCGTATTCATGGTTAGCTTGTTGTGTACAAGCGTATAGGCTCGGCGCTCTGCATCGCTCATATGGTCTAGACGGATGATAGGCACTTCTTCGATGCCTAACTCCTGCGCCGCAATCATGCGCCCATGCCCTTCTACGATGATGTTGCTCTCCCCGTAAATGCCCAGCGGATCGTTGAACCCAAAGTTTTCTATTGATTCCTTGATCTGGTCTATTTGTTCTCTTGTGTGCTCTTTCGCATTTCCCACGTATGCGGTCAATTCCTTGATCGGGATATACTCAATTTTTAATCGTTCCATATTTCCCCACAAACACCAATAGAGCGCACGTTTTCGGCGCCCTTCTTGATGTGTCTATTATGTTTTTAGAGGTAATTCTTAACATACTTTATTATACCATATTATGCAGATTCCCTCAATTATTTGCATCTTTTTGTCATTCTCCTGTTGACATATCACACAATATAGTGTAATATATAACCATAAGGAACGAAACAAAACACAAACAAAGGAGAAAATTATGAAGATTTGGTACGCAGTAATGAAGGACGTGAATGATAGCGACTGGGGATATGGCTCTTACGATCTCGGTGAAGCTGTTGCAATGCTCAATCAGCAAGGATATGAAGAAGGCTTCATCTTAGCAATTGACGATGATGCTAATGTGGCACTTGAAGTTGTAGAAGTATAAGCAGATCAAGATGAGGTAGCGACCATGACAGAATTCAACATTTTCACAAAACTTAAGGAAGCATTTGAAACTTCCACCCATAACTGCAACCGCTTCGCCGATGCCCTTGCATCAATCAAGTGGGATTCAACTTACACCGCAGACGGTGAGCACTATTTCGAACTTGGAAGGTTCACATTTACAACACCTTCCCTTGATCCGTTCGATATGCCTTGGGAGTGCACCGCATTTTTCAGCGACAACTCAATGCTTTCATTCAGATAATCAAAGCGCTTCGGCGCTTTTTTTATTGCACCAATTTGCAGATATGCTATAATGTCAGTGGGTTATCATTTAGATTTTCTCCTTACATTTCTATATAACCTTTGAATATTTACCCCTCAGAAAAAGGACCTCGCCCATGTCGGTGAAGTCCTTTTCTTTTTCTAGTAATGATCTACCAGCAGAATGCACATCGCTATAAAGATCATTGTCCCTAGTATTGTGCTCATTCATTGCTCCTTTCCATGTATTCCAGTACTTCACGTTCGTGTGCTTCACGCAGTCTATCATATACCCTTCGGAGCGATGCAGGCATTCTATTTGATCGGATAAAGAACTCGCTCCCATCAACTCGCATAATGACGGTGTAGCGGTCGTTTTCCCGTCTGCATACATAGAAGTGTTTGAGTTCTAGTGTTTCAATCCGCTTTGCTATTTCTTCGGCTGTGTCCGCTCTGAATGGGACACCTACTTCGTTTCCTAAAATTCTGAATAATTTATACATGGTTGCTTGCTCCTTTCGTTATCGTGAAGCTACATCGTCAAGGCTTATAAAACTCATCTCGTCCTTTGTCAGCTTGCGTACTGTTGCGCTGATAAAGCGCCTTGCGTATTTTTCTGCAAGCTTCTTATTTCTCGTATAGTTGCGATAAAGAAGCTTGCCATCTCTGCTATAACACTCTACCATGTAAACAACTCTGATCATTTTATTTCTCCTTTTCTGATAAATCAAATAAAGCAACGGATTGCGGAAGTTGCAGAACGTTCATTTACAAACTCTGCCCAACCGATTGCAACAGGTGCAAGCTGGCGAAGTTCCGCCACGATCTCGCTACTGCTGAGATTGTAGTCAGCGGATTCAAGCGCAAGAATATCATTAACGCTTGTTTCACCGCTCTGCGCATTGATGCGCTTCACAGCGTCTAAATCGCTGAGAAGTTGGAGGCATCTATTGTATGCCTTTTCTTCTTCCGACATCTCTTTGATGTCGTATTTTCTACAGAAGCGGTCAACTTCTGCCTGTGTGCTGTTCTCTGACAGCTTGGAGAAATCCTTCTCCATTCTGATGGACATCTCCATATTTTTGGCTATCTTTTTTACTTCTTCGTATTTCATAATTTTCTCCTTTGTTTGTGCTGTTTGCTGTTCCTTATGGTTATATATTACACTATATACCGTAATATGTCAATACTTCCGCACAAAAAAAGAAGGGATTTTTTATCCCTTCAATGTTTCCGTAAACTTCTGTATTTCGTAGGCTGTCGGCTTGCAATTAAATTCTTCCATCTTTGCAAGTGGCCAGCCGATATATTCCGCTTGTGTTTCTAAGCGCCTTTCCTTTTCATCAAGCGCTTCGTTTTGAATTTTTATCGTTGAAATCAGTACGTCCTTGCTCAACGTCTGCAATTTTTTTAAATCGTACATCTGTATCAAATCCTCTGCACGTTATGCGCCCATCGTATTGCAAGCGGTCATTTAAGCATCTAGCCCTTCCACATTTCCACCATTGGCATACCTGGCAGATCGGGAGATACTTTTCCGTTTTTCGTAGCGTTTCCGCCACTTGCTCATAGGTTTCCATATTCCATCTGTTCCGTGTATAGTGCCTTTTGTGTGCTCTTTAAATGCATCACATTCAGCATTCCACCGCCTTGCGAACCATTTAGCATAAAACCCGTCTATTTCGTCCATTTGTTACGTTCCTTTTTTAGTATAGTTTAGTTTTTAGTATCTAGCAGACAATATTTAGGAGTCCGCAAGGCGATAGCAACGGGATTATATTACGCAACGTCTAAAATGTCAAATTTTTCCGTATTTCGGTGATCGGGTACTTTCTGCCTGTCTTTTCCATCTGATCAAGTGCAAATGTACCGTATTGCCCTGTGGCGCTCATGACGGTGCACCGCTGGCGCTCCCGATCTACAGAAGTAACTACAAACTTATATTCCTTATCAATCTTGCACACTACTTCATCGCCCGTATGGATTTCTTTCTGCTGATCGTATGCGTTTATCATGCTTACGATTTCGCTTGCTGAGTATGATAAAACAATGCTATATGCGGACTCGGTGTCGAATATTTCTTTTAATTCCTTTGGTGGCAATCCACCGTCCAGCGTGTCCAAAATAACACGCTTGTAGCATTTCTCTATCTCGTTTCTTTCTGTGCTTTCCATTTCATGCCTTTCTGCGTTTATATTTTGCCCTTTCTAGGCTGTTTCTGCTCTTTCATGGTTAATTGACCGTCTAAACAGTAAACAGCCTTAAAATGACCGTTTTAATCGTTTTTATGCTGTTGCAGTTTTTGGAGCATTTCGCACTGTAGTTCGATTTCATGCGCCCACAGGTTAATCATGTCTGTATTGCACTGTGTTTCTGCTTGCCAGCGGATAGCGTCTGCAAGATCGTGCACCCTTTCGGCGATGCTCACATAATACGGTCTGCACCCTAATGCTGGGCGCTCAACCGTTTCACATTTTCTATTCTCCATACTATCGGTATAGTGATTCATTGATTTTTGTACTCCTCGATTGCTTCTCTGATTTCTTCTTCACTGCATTCCGCTAATAACATAGCTTGCACCGTTTTTTCAATCTGCTGATTCATTTTCTTCCCCTCCGCATAGATCAACGACAATCAGACCGCTGATATATTCATTTGTGCTTTTTCCGAGCGCTTTCGCACGTTCTCGGATTGTGTTTCTCACTCCCTTTGGCACCATGACCGTAATGCGGTCATAATGTGCCTTGTTGTACTCTCTAATGTATTTAAGCTGGTTCTGTGATGCCATTCTTATCTCCTTTACACTGTCAGCCACAGGCTTCTTGATGTGTAGCTGATTTCAATCTGTTTCACTTCCATATCTGCATAATCGCCCGACATGATCTCTTCTGATGTTCCGCTCTGCATCGGCTGTTCAATTTCGCTGTCATAGATTCCTACGTTCTCACGCTCGCTGTGATAAAGTTTCAAAATATCTCTTACTTTCATTTTTGTTTTCTCCTTTATGTGGGTTATCTGTTCATTGGCTATACTATATCACACATTACGTTATATTGCAATATATATTTACAAGTTTGCCGACCCGCCGACAATATACCCGCACAGGTACGACAATGCGCATAACATTACTACAATGTACTCAATTTCCCATTTCACGCTCCGCAAGTCCGTGTTTTCGTTTTCCTTTTCTTGCAGACGTTCCAGCACGTCCGCAACCTCATCAAAAAATTCTGGCTTGATTTTTGTCTTGATGTGCTCCGCCTTGTATCGGAGTACTTTTATCATTGATTCTTTATTCATGCTTCTGGGATTTCCTCAAACATTTCCTCGTACTTAGTCGTTGCATAGCGCATCAGCAATTCTTTTGCTTCATCTTCGCTGATTGCATCACCTATGTTTTTTCCATCTTGCACATGGGTTAGTAGCCAATTCCCTTTTTTGGATTTCCATAGCGTGCAGAAATACATCATGCCCAGCTTCTCACTTGATGCCATCATTGCAAGCAAAGCGTTTGATGTTTCGTACCATTTTTTGACTCGTGCAATTTCTTCCATCTTGTCGGTATCATATTTTAAACCGCTAATAATAAATACCATATGTCATTCTTCTCCCTTCATTTCCTTGATGTTGTGCAGTGGCATCACGTAATAACACTTGCCGCCATCTGTTGGGTCGGAATTATCTACAATATAATCAAAAGCGTCTGCCATGCTAACGTCTGCAATATCCGCTATCCGATCTATAAGATGTAGTGCCTTGCCTAAAACCGCTCTTTCATCATCGCTTAATTCTATTGTTTGCGTCACTTTCATTTTATCTACCTCACATCGCAAACGTCCGAATTAGCACAGTCAGCGCAAATACTACTAGAACTGACTTTGTGGCATAAATCGCAACCGCCAAACCAAATGTGAAAGTAAGGCGCCAAAATAGCAAAACCGCCACTGTTGATATTAAAAACGCAATAAATAATTTCATTGTTTCATTCATTGCCATTCCCTCAGCTTAATTCTGATCTCGTTAAGTTCCCGCCTTAATCGGATTATGTCGGCTTGTATCACCGTATGCTGGTTGTATATATGGTTATCGCTGTAATGTGCGATTGCATATTCTTCAAGCCTTTGCAATAATTCTTTACAAAACCGTAATTCTTTAATAAGTTCCGCTTTTGTCATTCCGCCACCTCTATTGCACTTCTGTCAGCTTTGCAAGTTTTAATTCCCACTTAACATCGCTGAGTAATTCTTTTGCATCATCGCCGTCTAAATGGTCAATTGTTCCATCGAGCATATCAGCTATTTTTGCAAGACATTTCAGCCATCCTGCAAGCTGTCGATGCTCTTCGGCACATTTGCCATAATCAGATAATTGCATATCTCGCCGTATTGTTTTGCACAATCTTTCATTTGTATTTGCTACTCCCTCTGCATGTTTGATTGCTTCGTCAAGTGTCATACCTTATCCCTCGCTTTCTATTAACTTATCTAGGATTACACTTGCAATATCTAATCCCTTTGCTACTCCAAGTTTAAAAGGTTCTGAGCATCCATCCATTACTTTGTTTACATCCCAATCTGATATTTCCTCTCTAGCCTGTTTAACCTTGTCTAGTGGGATAGAGTGCTTACGATACCACCAAAAGGCTTGCAGTATCGTATTTTTTGTGTCCTCACATTTCTTAAATAACATATTGTCTATGCACTTTAAACGTTCCTCTGCTTTATGCCCCTCGTGTAATGAGGTCATAAGTGGTGTTATTTTACTCATTTTTACCTTCTCTTTCTGCCTTGTAGCTTTCGGGTAATGGCATCCATGCGGTTATGTATTCTTCCTTTATTTTTACAAAAGGAAATGTAGTGCAATACACAACGGTTCTATCTCTAACTATTTGAGTAACAAACACTCTTTGCCCTTCTTCCGGTAGCCTCTCCGTCACAGGAATCCATGTCTGTGTAGGTGTAACAGGTGGCAGCTTTGCAAGTTCTCCCGCTATATTCGCCGGATGGCAATATCCGCTTGCCACCTTAACAGCGTCGGCACGACTTATAGCATCCTCACAAGGCTCTCGTTCTAGCATATCTGCAACCTCGGCAAAAAATTCCGGTCGGATCTTTGTCTTGATGTGCTCCGCCTTGTATCGGAGCACCTTAATCATCGCTTCTCTTGTCATGTTCTCACCACCTCTTTAATCTTTTCCAAGATTTTCCATGCTTCATCGACGTAATCATCAAGAATCTGCTCTATTTTCTGATACTTGTTGATTATGTCTAATGCTCCGTAAACACAGTCATGCTCACAATGGTCTGTGCCTGTTGTGCCATAAAGGTTACATTCTTCGCACACTTCCTCGTCAATCATTACCTTTAAACAATGCAAAACGTTTTCTCGCTCTTCTCTTGTCATTCTTCTTTACCCCCTCGCTTTCTGCCCTCACGCAATTATCCGCATGTTCTTTGTGATACATTTTTCTGTATTCTCTTAATTCTTCCAACCACTCGCATAAGTGTTTAAATTCCCGACAGCCTTGCAAATTACCATGTGCACGCTCATATTCAGCATTACACGCATATCTCTCCAATGCTTTGTCAAGTTTTGTCATTCCTCATCCCTCTCAAATCCATTCCATCATCACTAGCTTTCTGTTCTCCCTGTTTAGACTCTGCAACGTATTCATCGTTTAACCATGAAATATACGGACAGTCGTCACAATCTGGTGGGCACTCTACGTCCAATGGTGCATAACACAGATTGCTATTCGGCTTGAATCCGAATACATTTTCAAACTTTTCTGCGTTGGTCATTCCGTCACCTCTTATCGTTTCGTTATACTCCAAAGATAATGTGCAAATAATATTGCAACTATTGCTTTCAGATACCACTCTGTCATGTGCGTTGCACCGCCCAGCAAAAAATCAAATATTCCAGTCACTGCAATGCATCCGCTTAACGCACACATCAATATATCAATCATCTTTAAACCTCAACTTTGTTACCGCCATAGGAAACTCTTCGATTTCACTCGCCCATACTGGTTTAAAACCGTTATTGCCGAACACAAGTGGGAACCCACCGATACCATCAAAAAGTGATGCCATTGTCAGATTTTTAAATCCGTTAAAATTCTTTCACAATCTGCAAAGCGGGCAATTTCTGCATATCTCGCTTTCGCTTAATTCTATTCCGTCGTGTTCTTCTGGCTTGTATTCGTTCGGGTACTTGCAGTATTTAATGCACATATCCTCTTTTACTTCTTCGAGTATTTGACTAATCGTTTTCTCTTTCATTCGGATTTACTCCTTCCCGTTTTAATAGGTCGTACAATTCCGCCCACTTAAATGCTGTCCTGCTGATCTCGGCATCTTCCGACCACATTCCAGCGTTTCGGACAATGGTCTGTATCCCGTTTTTCACCGCCAGCAGATTTTCAGCGGAATTGTTGTCTTTGTTTCCGTCTAGGTGTACTACTACATACCCTTTCGGCACTTCCCCGCAGATTTTGTGTGTTAATTTTTCCCACCCATCCGCTGTCTTTATCAGATATTCCCCTCGGCAGTTGCGGCTAATCGAACCGATTGCGCTCCGCATATCCTCGTATTGATCTCGGTCACTGTGCAATCCTAATCGCTGTGTACAGTACCTTTGGAGCGTTTTCGGCACCTTGTGATGGTCAAAAAGCGCATTAAATCGCTCCGCTAGTTCGGTGCGACCATATTCGCTATAATGCTCTCTCAGCCATTCCTTTTCTTTTTCCTCGTAGTACCGCCGACCGTTTACGTTTTCAAACTTTGCCATTACTTAATCATGTCCATGACGATCGACTCGCTTAATGCGTGTGTCTGCGCTTGTAATTTCTCGGCTCTAAGAATCAAATCAGCGTTGTTAATCATCTGCTTTGCAAGCCCTACGATCAAAGCGCTGTCCTCATTCTCTATCTGTCGTTCCTCTGGTGTCATGTCCTTCCGTAATGTAACGCTGATTCTATCGCCTAAAATGTCCTGTAATTCTGTAAGTTTCATTTTTTACCCCTTATTCTGCTTTTTCTAAGTCAAATATTGACAGCTGATTATCTTTCGGCAGTATGCACATTTCTTCTTTGGCTCTACGGTAAAATTCTTTATTGATCTCAAATCCGTAGAAGTTCCGCCCTGTTTCAAGGCACGCTCTGCCCGTTGTGCCACTTCCAAAACATGGGTCAATAACTACATCGCCTGGATCGGTAAATGTTTCAATCAGCTTTTTAAGTAGCTTTACTGGCTTTTGCGTTGGGTGGATTTTCGGAATGTCTTTCCCGTCCTTTTCCCACTCAAACCAATCAAAGACCATGTGCCCCGTTCCTCGGATATTCTTTCCGTTTTCGTCAACCTTAACACCGTTACGGAACTTCGGAAGGCGGTCACGATAGAAAAGAATAGCGTGTTCTGTTGCTCCTACAACTCGCATATTTGCTTTGAGGACTTGCGGGCTATAATTCTTTATGAAGTACAGCGGCATATATTTTATGAATCCATGTTTTGCCGCCGCTTTGATCAGATCGTGCTGTTGTTCAAACGAGCAAAAAACTATCATGCATGGGCTATCAGAACTTCTTCCTCTGCCTGTCGGTTTTGTGTCATCTTTCCGCATCAATCGACTACAGAAATGGAAATACTCATAGACGTTGAAATTAAAATCCGATGCAAATGCGCTCTTTCCAGCCAACTTTGATTCTCCGTTCTTATTGTCCCCCCCTATATACCACATCGGGTTTGATCCGTAGAAGTTGTTAGCCACATTATACGGGATGTCCGCAATAATCAGCTGTGCCTTTTGTATCGGATAACATTTCCAACCTTGCATCGAGTCGTTGTAAAGTTCGCATTTCAATCTGCTCTGACGGTGTTCCATTGTTTTTTACCCCTCCATGCGCTGTGCTTCGTTGTAGAAGTTCTGATTAAGCAATGCGATTGTTTTGTAATCTGCATCGCCAAGATTCGTTCTAACGATGTGCGGATACTTGGCTATCACTTTCGCCACCGAAGCGACCTCGAAAGTTCTGATACCATGTTCAGTGTCCTTTCTCACTGTTTTCATGATGGTCAGCTTATCGCCGATCTTTATTACACTTCTCATTTTTCGGATACCCTGCATATCAAAAAATACAGGCATAACTCTTGTAATCATTTCGTTTTTCTCCTTTGTGTTTGTGTTTCCTGTTCACGTGTATAAATATATCACACTATTCTGTATAATGCAATATATTTTTGATTATTTTTTGATCCCGTCCATTAAGATCGTGTTGAGATTCGACACCGCCATCGCATAGCTTTTGTACTTGCAGTAGTAGCACTTGCCCTTAATGCCTAGCAAATAATCGGCGGATACATTAAGTGCCTTGCATAGCTGGATAAGCGTGTAGGCGCTCGGATCGTTGTCGTTGTTCATGATGTCCCTTATTGTCCCTTCCGCAAGCCCTGTTTCTTTTGCCAGCGCCTTAACTCGCACGTTTTCACTCGTCATGATTTCTTTGAGCCTTTGCCCGATTGTTTTTTCTTCTCCTTGCATATCACTATCCCCTTTTCTATCTGATCGGGAGCGTTGTAACCGTCCCGCAAGTATCTGCATATCTCTTCTATCGCTTGCATATACCCAAACGCAACAACTGCCCTGTTCCCGTACTGCGTGAGCGCCTTTATTTTTTCGATTTGATCTGGTCTAATGTCGGATATATGACCGTCCGTTTTTTTCATTTCCACGTATAGTGCATGGTAGCCATTACTCGGCACAGGTAGCACCAAATCGGGAATGCCCCTTTTTAGACCCATACGAGCCAATTTAGACCGATAAGTCACGTTATGCTTACCTTCATTGGGTACGTGGTATAAAAGCGCTAATTC
Organism: Eubacteriales bacterium; assembly: GCA_045606265.1. GTDB lineage: Bacteria > Bacillota > Clostridia > Oscillospirales > CAG-272 > RGIG4608. Next base: position 466 of record JAZURO010000137.1, on the reverse strand, counting down.
GGGCAAAATATGCGCTTGTAGCGATGCCCATTTTATGACTTGTTCTTGTTCTTCTGCTTCTGTCATTTAAACACAATGCCTTTCCAAAAAATCCATGATCTTTTTCTCTGTTTCTGCGCTCATCTTCCGCTGTGGCTCCTTTGGCGCTTCTAAGCGCTCTACGGTTTGCGTTTCAATGCTCTTCTGTGTCTGCTTAATCACTTGCAGTAGTGCAGGTGATACTTGGCGCTCTGTATAGAGTCGCTTGCTTGCGGTTTCGTATGCCCTTAAAAAACGAGCCTGTGCATTGCTCATTGCGTTTTCATCTTCTGTCGTTGCCCATTCCTTCAGCGTGTCCGCCGAACCGACAGCAGACTTGCAGACTTCGGGGAGTTCCGCAAACCGCTCTGTGCTGTGGTATGCGCTGTCCCTAATCGCTCTGACGATGTACGTTCCCCATGCTTCCATAGCGTCCATGCGTTCTTCA
>JAZURO010000136.1:0-6928 GCA_045606265.1 Eubacteriales bacterium | reverse complement strand
AACTGAAACGCAACAAGAAAGAACTTTAACTCCTTCCGCTAAAGTTCAATTGTTTATGGATTTGTTGCAAAATGAAGAAGATGTACCTTTTTATGAATTCTTAAATGAGGAAATTTGGAAGCAATTATCACGTGATGAAATTGTTGAATTTATGGGTTCGATTCGTTTTTCTAAATTAAAAGAATTTTCAGCAGCGATTTCACAGTTATCTAATTTAACTACGCTTATTGAATCTTTTACAGATACGACAATTATAGATGATAAAACTCAAAAAGCTATAGAGGGAATAAAAGGATTAGGCGAGTATAAAAATGGTAACGAGATCCCCTGTGTTTTGTCTTTCGAGGGACAAAAAGACTATCCCATAATCGCGTATTTGGATGATTCTTTTTTGAAAGTTCCACAAGAAAGTTTTGTTGGAGATGTTACAATTCTTTGTAAAATTCAGAAAAAAATAAATAAAGGTAGTAGTGTTGAACTAACAGATTTCTTTAAATCGATAAAAGAATTGCCATTAAATAGAGATCAACGGAGAACAATGAATACAAAAGATTTAACAATGCCAAAAGAATTGAGTGATACAATAAAGGGACCTGCGTTTGTTGTAATTCCTATAGCAATTTATAAATAATTTATGTGATTTAATACTGCCGCTATCAAAGTGTGATGACCACGCCGCGATAGCGGCTTTTTTATTTTTGTATAAAAATGGAAATTTTATGTCAAAAACGGTTATTTTGTGTTATTTAGTAAGTGCAAAATAATTTTTTTATTAAATTTTCTGAAAAATGGCACTTTTTTGCCTTTCTCGCCGGCTACCAATTGAGGGGATATTTTCTTTTGATACGCATCGGTTGACTTAATTTTCCCACAAAGCTTACGGGAGGAAGGGGTAAATTTTGCGTTTCAGTTATTCTTTTAATCTTCAATTTTTCATTCTCAAATACATAGTGCTTCACCAAAAATTAAATCTAAATCACGTATGGAAGGAGGCAAAACAGACGCGCGGGTTTGAGTTTTGTGAAGCAATATTAAGGTGAGGTTGCGCTTGCTCCGTCAGAAGGAAGTCTGTCTGTAAGTCGGAGCAAGCACTGATTTTGGACGCCCAAAACCCTTGTTGGGGAATTTCCCCAAGCCCCACCTTTTTTAAAACGAAAATAAGTGAGAAAGGAATTTTGAAAATGAAAAATCAACAAACAATTTTAACAAAAGAAAATTTAACAGAAAGAAATTTCGCTTCGGTAATCTCGCTCCCGATAGCGAAGCTGAAACCGTTTGAAAATCATCCCTACAAAGTCATTGACAACGAGGAAATGAATAGCCTTGCCGAAAGCATTAAATCGCAAGGCATTTTAAATCCTATTACAGTTCGCCCTATTTCCAATGGATACGAAATTGTATCAGGTCACCGACGAGTATTCGCTTGTAAAAAACTTGGTTTTGCATTTATCCCCGCATTCGTAAAAGAAATGACACGAGAGGAGGCAATCATAGTTATGACAGACTCAAATTTGCATCGTGACCGACTTCTCCCAAGCGAGAAAGCCTTTGCTTATAAAATGAAGCTCGACGCCATTAAAAGGCAAGGCGAACGCACCGACCTAACTTCTGCCCAAGTTGGGCATAAGTCATTGACCTCGGTTGAGCGAATCGCTATTGAGAATGACGAGAGCAAAACGCAGGTACAAAGGTACATCAGCTTAACTCGTTTAATCCCCGAATTGCTCGAAATGGTAGATGACGGAAAGATAGCGCTTACTCCTGCTGTTGAGATTTCAAAGTTACAACGAGAAAGCCAAGAGTTATTGTATAAGGCTTGTACTTTCTACGATTGCACGCCGTCGTATGCTCAAACAGTTCGCTTGCGAAAACTCGCAGATAGCGGAGAACTCAGCGAAAGCGTAATATACGAGATAATGGGCGAAGAAAAGGCAAACCAACGTGAGAAAATCGTTATCTATATGGACGATTTGAAAAGATTTTATCCTAAAAACATTACGCCTAAAGATATTACAGCGGATATTATCCACTTACTTGAAAAAAGGAAAAGACAGAGAGATAGAAATGGGGAGGAACGTTGTTGAAGATTATTATTCCAAAAGATACACGGTATTATCATTTTAACGGAGTACTTTATCAAGTACATTCGCATTTCAAAGATAAAGGAGAGGAAACTCTACAAACACGTTTTGGAAGATTAGTTAAAAATATTTCTCCCGCACATTTGACGGATGAAAGCCAAGATGATAAAATAAAGGCGGAATATGTTTTGGGTACTGCCGGAAAGGAGAAGAATGCAGACCAAAACTAAAAAGAATAATAAAATAATTGGAATCACCGCTTTGTATTGCCGACTCTCACGTGACGACGGAATGGAGGGTGATAGTAATTCCGTTGCAAATCAGAAAAAATTACTTGCTAAATATGCTAAGGAAAATGGCTTCGACAACATAAAATATTACGTTGATGACGGATACACGGGAACTAATTTTAATCGTCCCGATTTTCAAAAGCTGCTCGACGATATAGATATGGGATACGTTACTACGGTAATTGTGAAAGATATGTCGCGACTTGGTAGAGATTATCTTCAAGTGGGATATTATACCGATAAGTATTTTCCCGATAGAAATATCCGTTTTATAGCTGTCAACGATTGCGTTGATAGTGCAGACGGAGAAAATGAATTAGCTCCGTTTCGTAACGTAATGAATGAAATGTACGCAAGAGATATTTCAAGGAAAGTCCGTTCTTCGCAGCGACTTCGCGGAAATGCGGGAGAGCCACTTTCTCAACCGCCTTACGGATATATGAAAGCTGCCGACAACAAAAAGAAATGGATAGTTGATGAGGATGCCGCAAAGATAGTTCGTCAGATATACGCTTGGTGCTTGGAGGGAAAAGGTAACGAAACCATAGCGCGTTTGTTGCAGGAGAGCAAGGTTCTTGTTCCTATGATGTATTGGCAAAGCAAGGGATTGAATCGTGGAGGCAAGAAAACGCAAACAAATCCGTATAAGTGGTGTAAGGCTTCGGTAGCGAAGATACTTTCACTTCGAGAATATACGGGAGATCTTGTAAATTTTAAGACTGTTTCAAAATCATTTAAGGATAAAACCCGACTCAGAAATGATGAGGAAAATTGGGTTATCTTTAAGGATAATCATGAGCCTATCATAGATAGAGAAACTTGGGAACAAGTACAAGAGCATATTAAAAAAACAAAGCGCCGAGCTCCAAAGAAAGAGAACGGCGAGAAGAATATGTTTTGCGGTTTACTATATTGCGCTGATTGCGGACATCCATTGTGGTTTAACGTTAAGAATAATGCGAAGGCTATTCCGTTTTTTAATTGTTCTAATTATAGAGCGAATAGAGGAACTTGCGAAACTACGCATTATATCCGAGCAGACTCGCTTTATGAAATAGTAAGATGCGAGCTTAGAAGATTAGCGGAATATCTTAATGAAGACGAGAAAGCATTTGTCGAGATTTTGGAGCAAAAGACTAACAAGGATATGATAAGAGAGCGTAAGGTGTTGGAGAATACTTTGCAGACGGCAATAGCACGTAACAATGAGGTATCCCGACTTTATGAACGCATTTATGAGGATAACGTAAACGGTAAGATAAGCGACGAAAGATTTATGCAGCTATCCCATAAATACGATAATGAACAAGCGGATCTCAAAAGGCAGATAACGGATATTCAAGAACAACTTGCAAGACTTGATGAAACAAAGACTTTGAAGGAAAGCTTTATAAAGGCGGTTCGTAAGTTTATGGAAATGAAAACGTTGACAGCCGAAATATTGCACGAACTGATTGAGAAGATAGAGGTTCATCAAATGGTGGGAACGGGAAAGTCAAGAGTTCAGCAGATAGTTATTCATTATCGCTTTGTAGGGTGTATAGAAATACCCGATTCACCGCAAATAGTTCACTCTCTTGATACAAGACAAGGTGTTCGTGTAAGCTACGAGGCAATAGCGGTATAAAAAGAAAAATGAGCAGAAAAGCTGCTCATAAACAATAAAACATTAGAAAACTAAGGCAAAAAAGTATCGAGTATCCATAACAAAAGCTCAGTTTCGTTATGAATACTCGATATGGTGCGGGTAACAGGGGTCGAACCTGCACGAATTAACATAAGATCCTAAATCTTACGCGTCTGCCAATTCCGCCATACCCGCATTTTAAATTAAAAATTGAAAGTGCAAATTTAAAAAATATTTTGTGGTACAACCTTATCTTGTAAGATTGTACCACAGTTTTTTTATTTTGTCAAGTGTTTATTTATTGTTGTTGCGCTTAAACACTATTATAAATTTAGAAGTAGTTTTTGATTCCAACAAATTTTGGATTGTTTTATTATTTATTAATTGGTAAACGTCAATGACGGACGTGTTACTGCAAAATAATATCCGTAGCCGAGAAGTCTTTCTATACGTGTGCTTGCATCTAAGCTATCATAGGAAATACCGTTTCCGATAATTGCAAACTGTCCATCACCTATGTACATAAATATTATGGTTGATGAAAGCGTTCTACCGAGAATAACATCGCCTACAACGAAGTTATTTTCATTTGGCAAGCGAGTTCTTCTACCGTCCTGATGCGCCGTACTGAGCAAACGTCCTCCAAAGAGTGACGGAGCGAGCATATCGCGGTACTTTCCTGAGTCACTCAAGGTGTAGGGCTGCGCGCCTTCGGATGTTTTGTCAAGTCCGCTTGAAGTAAATATTCCTTCATTTCCTTCTGTCACTGTCAAAAAGTCAGTACTTGCAAAGGCATTATTAATTCCAAGTGCTCTCCTGTAGATTTCGTTTACAAGAGCCAAATCCTTCAAGGTAGTACCCTCGGAACGAATATCCTTTATTGCTTGAACTATTTTTGCTTGCTCCTCAGCTGTGAGTGTACGTCCTACGTAAGTTGTGTAGGTCTTAAACGATACTCCGCCGATAGTAGCACTATTAGCGGTTATTGCCGCACCTGAAGCTGCTGTGTTTTTAACTTTAACCGTATAAGAAACATCAATACTTTCATTTGCGGGGACAGTTACATTCCAAGAAAGATTGCTTCCACTTACAGTAGCATCTCCCGAAACATATTCAACGTTCGTACCGATAACATCTTTAATTGCAAGATTTACATCGTAAGAGTTTGTATTGGTGATACGGAATGTATAAACTATCTTATCACCTTTATTTACAGTTACTGCATTAGGTACGCTTACAAGCTTTTCAGCTATTATACCCGAAAGGTTGTTAACGCGGTTAAGACTGTTTTGCGGAATTGCGTAATTTGCCCAAGTGGTATTGTTAAGAGGTCTTACAATAGCAAGGCTTGTTACCAAGTCAAATACGTATCCGCCGGTGTTTACGGGGTTAAAGAAATAATCCTTAACTCGATGGAAACGAATAGTAGGCTCTGCGTTTTCATAACCTACACCTTCAGAGTTAGCATAAATGAAGTTTCCACCCGTACTGTGAATTATCATTCCGTTACCAATATAAAGTAATGCGTGTCCGCTTGATGTTACTCGTCTGATTACGATTATATCACCGGGTTGAAGCTTTGACGTAAACTCGGATTCAACGCTTGCCTTTTGAGCGTCGGTGTGCGTTTGATCCTCGGTTCTTGTATAGCTATATACTCTCATATTGTTGTCAGCAGAATAATTGGTAAGAGCTAACGTTGTGTACATACTTGAAGGAAGTGCTCTACCGTATACAGCCCAATATACGTCGTGAGTAAATGCTGCGCAGTTAGTATATCCTAAACTGTCTCTTGTGTATTCTTCGGGGGTGTTCAGTCCGCATTCCCAACGGTATTCCTTACCTAAATTTGTAGGATGCGCAAATGCGGTATCATCATATTGCAACCATTCACCGCGGAGTAAATAATATTTGGCAGTTTCAACTATTATTCTTTGTTTTTCAGTAAGAGTATCGGGAGTTGCATTTGGATCTGACGGAGTAAATCCTACTAATGAAAGTGACGGACGGAATATCGCATAAGCATCGCTGTTGGTGATTGTTGAAAGAAATTCATCTGTATCAAGCTTGTTACGTTTTGTAGTTAGTGAACGCATTCCCGTTGAGGAATAAATATATGCTCCTGCCAATTCACCGTTAAGCTTTACTACAACGTCACCGACTACAAGGTCGTTCTCGCTAACGCTTTTTGCAGGTTCGCCCTTAACTCCTGAAATGCTTCCCGTTATCTTCTTTCCACCGTAGAGAGTAGGAGCGATCATAGCTTTTGCTGCAGCGGTTGCGCTACCGTCAACAAGAGAATTCATAAGCTTATATCCATTAATTCCTAAATTAGAGGAAATAACGGATGTGTTGGTATATGCCACGCCGTAGATCCACTTTGCAAGCTCAAGATTGGCATATTTTGATGCATAAAGCGCATCGATAGCCATATCTATACATTGTGTATCAACGCTGTTAAGGGTTCTTCCAACATAGAAAGCGTTTGCGGTGGCAGACTTATTACCTACCGTTGCAGTAGTAGAGTTTATTTTAACTCCGCTTGTCATAGATATGCTTGAAGCAACCTTGACAGTGTAGTGTACGGATACGGTTTTGCCTTTAGGTACCGATACCGTCCAAAGTAGCTTATTTCCGTTTTTAAAATCTGCGCCGTTAACGTAAACTGTATTAGTTGGTACAGTATCTTGAGCATAAACGAGAATATCTTTGTTTGCAAGATTTTCAATTGTAAGGAAGTATATAACTGTATCACCGGTATTAACCGTCATAGCTTTAGGAATAGTACAGCTTTTAGATAATTTTATATTTGGCTCATAAGCATCTACACCGGTGTTTTTGCCATCTATCCACCAGTTTCCGTCTGCGCCGATATAAGGTGTTTTTCCGTCTGCGCCGGAATCACCTTTGTCACCTTTATCACCTTTATC
>JAZURO010000135.1:0-2891 GCA_045606265.1 Eubacteriales bacterium | reverse complement strand
AGAATTTCAATGCTCGATTTGCGCAAAATCAAGTCGAGTCAGCACAAGCTTTACGGCTACACAATAAAAATCTATCAAGGTTTTTCGGGGGTGTGGGGGCGGTTTTGCAAAAAAGCCCCCACAGTTTCAGGCTGTAACTTTCCCACATTTTAGCTTGTAACTTTTTGTGATACCGAGTGTGAAAAAAGGGAACTCAAACGAGTTCCCTTGATTATTTTATTCTGATTATCTCTGTACACGGCCTGAACCGTCGCCGCCTGCAAGCTTTTCAACCTCAGAAACGGAAACTCTGTTATAGTCGCCCTCAACTGAGTGTTTAAGAGCAGATGCCGCAACTGCGAATTCGATTGCGCCCTGTGTATCCTTGCCGGAAAGAAGAGCATAGATAAGACCGCCGCCAAAGCTGTCGCCGCCGCCTACACGGTCAACGATATGGAGGTGATAGGACTTGGAGAAGCAGTAGTTTTCGCCGTCGTAGAGCATACCTGCCCAGTCGTTATCGCTTGCGGAGATTGATGTTCTGAGAGTGATAGCGACCTTTTCAAAGCCGAACTTGTCAGCAAGCTGCTTAGCAACACTCTTGTATCCGTCGTGATTGAGCTTACCGCCGTAAATGTCGGTGCCCTCAGCTTCGATACCGAAAACGTCCTTTGCGTCCTCTTCGTTAGAGATGCAAACGTCAACGTACTGGCAAAGGTCGGTCATTGCCTCTCTTGCCTCAGCTCTTGTCCAGAGCTTGCCACGGTAGTTAAGGTCGCAAGAAATCTTAATACCTCTTGCCTTAGCTGCCTTACAAGCCTGACGGCAGATTTCAACCATATTTCCGCCAAGTGCGGGAGTAATACCTGTGAAGTGGAACCAATCAGCGCCCTCGAAAATGGAATCCCAATCGAAGTCGGAGGGAGATGCCTCTGCTATTGCAGAGTGCGCGCGGTCGTAGATACAAACGGAGCCTCTTTGAGAAGCGCCTTTTTCAAGGTAGTAGATACCAACTCTGTCGCCGCCGCGAACAACCTTTGAGGTGTCAACGCCGAAATGACGGAGAGAGTCAACAGCCGCCTGACCGATAGCGTGTTTGGGAAGCTTGGTTACGTAAACGGAATCAAGTCCGTAATTTGCAAGGGAAACAGCAACGTTTGCCTCACCGCCGCCGAATGTTGCCTGCATCTGATCGTTCTGGAAGAAACGGTAATAACCGTTGGGAGCAAGGCGGAGCATAAGCTCGCCGAATGTAACAACTCTTTTCATTTTTTTAGTTTTCCTTTCAATCTATAATTTTCTGAAAAATTAATGACAAATGTGGAATGCGAAGCCGCCGATTTCGTCAGCGAGGTAGATGAAGGTCATCTTGCCTGCCTTATCAAAGCGAGCTGTGGAGTGGTCAAATTTTATGCCGCGGCGTTCAAGGTGATAAACGGCTCTTTCAACGTTGTTCGTCTGAATACCAACGTGACCGTTCTTGCCCTTACCGGGTGTATGCATAATTTCAATGGATTCGGAAGCGAAGGTAGAAGCGCTTGCTGCTCTTGTGCCAAGACCGAAGATTCCGTTGATTACGTTTGCGTCGGAGTCGGCTGCATCCTTGCTCGTTTCGTTGATTGCCATATGCTTGAACTTGAAGCCGAGCATTGTGTCAACTGCCTGGCGAACAAGCTTTGTAATTCCGTCGAAGTCGCCTGCGCTTATCATATCTGCCTTAACCATCCAGCTGCCTCCGCAGCAAAGGATCTTGTTAAAGGAGAGATAGTCGTTTACGTTAGCGGGGCCGATACCGCCCGTGGGCATAAAGGTTACCGCACCGTAGGGAGCGCTCATTGCTTTTATCATATTGATTCCGCCGCTTTGTTCAGCAGGGAAGAATTTAACTGTTGTAAGACCGAGAGAAAGTGCCTGCTCAATTCCCGTGGGATTGTTGATGCCGGGAACAATGGGACAGCCCTTTTCCTGACAGTATTTAACGATTTCGGGATTGAATCCGGGGCTTACGATAAACTTTGAGCCCGCCTCAATTGCCGCATCAACCTGTTCCTTTGTAAGAACCGTGCCTGCGCCAACGATCATATCGGGATATTCCTTTGTGATAGCTGCGATTGCGTCCTTGGCTGCCGCTGTTCTGAATGTGATCTCAGCGCAGGGAAGTCCGCCGTCGATAAGCGCCTTTGCAAGAGGAAGTGCGTCTTCAACCTTGTCAATTTTAATTACGGGCACTATGCCTATGAGTGATAATTCGTGTAAAACGTTCATATTTTTCTCCGTTCTATGCCATTTTAAGCAATTTAATTTTTATTTTTTCTTGCGTGGCATCATTTTGCCATCCTATGTCATTTTATATTTTATCAATAAATATTAAAATTGTCAATACTTTTTTGATGAACAAATAATATCTGAATAATATTAGTTTCGATTAATGTTACAAAGAAGAACTTTCTTGTTCTTTTTTGAAAAAAGTTACAAAGAAAGGGGTTTCTGTTCTTTTTCGAGAAAAAGAACCAAAAAGCTTTTTTATAGGACTTCGTGGCAAGGTTTTGCGCAAATCGTGTTGCGTTGCAACACATAACGGTTTTCTCCTCCCCTCGAAAACCTGTGATTTGCTGCTCTGTTAATAGACATAATGTTTGTGCGGAAGATGTTGTTTTTCCCAATTTATACGGTTCCGTACTGAACATATTGTATGGGAGCACCTCGTGTGTCCGTTACAAAAGCAAGGCAATTTTTAATAGCAAGATTTGTTAGACGCTTTTTCTTTTGAGGAAAAAGGCCCAAAAGAAAACCGCCGCACGTAAAATAATAGTGTACATATAATGCACAGTAGTGCGCCGACAAAACGTGCTTGTGGTCTTACAACCACATTTTGCTTCGCAAAAACGCAGTTTTGCTATATTATGGCAAAG
>JAZURO010000134.1:0-7854 GCA_045606265.1 Eubacteriales bacterium | reverse complement strand
TACCTTGCACAAAAACCACATTTCGCCATTCAGCCTTTAGATAGCTTGTTATCTTCAAAAACTTGTTCATACTTTCGTGGTAAATGTTGTCCCTTTCGCCCTTTTTGCGTAGGTCTTTACCAAGATATCCTTTATCCGCATTGTTTTCGCAATATATTCGTCCAGCATTAAAGGCTTGTCGAAGCTTGATTATTTCCGCTTCAACATCATCAATATGCTTTCTCCAACATCTGCCGTAAACATAGTATTTGCCGTCCTTTTTTCGGCAAATGGTAAATGCTGTCCAATCCTCACCATCGTATGCAGCATCAATGTGGCATTCGCCCTGTTCGACCAACGCTGGGTCTGCTCCTGTTTGCGGATTGTCAAAGATAACATCCTCAGCCGCAATGTGTCGCATTTCATAGTTTGCGGCAAAAAGCGAAGCGGTCATTTTCTCACGGATTTCTGCTATCTCTGCATCGGACATCAATCCTGTGGAATAGCAGTCATAAACTTCGGGATTTGGCATAAGTGAAAAAGCGTCGTCTTTATGCCACGGTGTGCCGGTGTTGAATATCCGTCCGCCTCGGTTGATGATGTTCCGCAACTCTTGATAAATCAGCTTTGTGCGGTCACGCTCTGCCTTTGAAATGCGATCTTGCACATTGACGATATCATCTGTAAAAATGCGGTCAAAGTGTTTACCTGTCAGCGATCCACCCATACCCAAGCCGACAAGCTGTGCCGTTCCTCGAATATCGGTGGACAGGTTCGTGCTGATTTCATTCGCCGTTGCCGTGGTCAACTTCAAATCACAGCCATAAATGCACTGCACAAAGTACCGCATCTGTTGGCTCTGCAAAATCTTTTTGACCTGTGAAATGACCTCTTTTATGTCGTTGTCGGTCTTTCGCATAAACAGGGTTTTGCAGTTTGGCAGCAATACCACAATCAGCGACAGCGCAATGGACACGCAAGTAGTCTTGTAAGAGCCACGGTGAGCCTGTAAGGTCTTATCTTCCTTGCCCTTTATCATTTCCCTTATCCAGCCGTTGTGCAGTTCTGTGAGCCGTGTAAAGCCTACAGAATGACCAAAACGATACGGACTATCAAGCAGGAAGTTAACCGCCTGTTTCCGATCCATTCACCATCGCCTCCACCTCGGCAATTACGGACGCTTCTACATCGGCAATCATAACCTTGTCAACAGGCTTTTCGCCAATCGTATCACGAATGACCTCGAAAGCCTTTGTGTCTCCACTCATTGCCTTTTCAATCAATGCGAGGGTCACAGATTGCTGTGTTTCGCCCTCTGAAAGCATCAAAAGCAATTCTTCTTTAAGTGTTTTTCTTTTCCGCCTTGCCTCGCCACTTGCTTTTCCACCGGCAGAGGCTATGGCTCGTTGTTCTTCCGTTGTTCGGTCAGCCAAAGATACCAAATTTTCAGTATTTGCCAAAACCTCACCTCCAAACAGAAAAATAGTGCATACAGACAGTTTCCCATCCATATACACTATTTTATCAATTATTTTGGGGTTTGTCAATTTAGGGACGATACCAACCGACATATTTCCAGTTTCTGAAAACATAACGCCTTCCAAACAGGCAAAGGTAAGCGGTGTTCTTGTCCTCGCAACTGCGTTTAATCATCGTTAGTCACCTCCAGTCGTGCCGGAATGTCCATCAAGTCTGGGCGCTTTTCCTCGTTCCACGCCAATCCGCATAGATTCCAAATTGCAGCAATCAAGTGGTCTTCGTCTGTATGTCCATCCATGTATTTTACCAAGTGGCGCATTGCACTGTCAGCAAAGCTGTGAGCTGGAATGCCTTTTTCCCAGTTTCTATCACCATACTTCTTGCAACCGTTTTCGTAATGCTGTGCAAGCCGTGTCAGAACGCACATGGGGAGCAGGTCGAAACGACCCTTCCCCTCGTTCATATCCCTTACAGCTCCGCTGTCGAACTTAGTCCTTTCTCCGCTGTCCTTAATCCACATTGTTCTTTCCTCCCGTTATCAATTCACACATAGGAAGTGTTTCGATCCATTGGCAAAATTCCCGCCATTCGGGAAGTCGATGGTTTTTCCTCTGTGCGTAAATGGTTTTCAGTTGCCGGTAGTTCGTTGTCATTCCCGCTGTCAGCTTAAATCCGCACGGGTTGGACATCAGAATACGCAAATAATCTTCAGGGTCTTTCGTTTCCTTGTACTTGCACACAAGACCCTTAACGATGTCAACGCATCTTGGGTCGGTGTGCTTGTCGTATTGATCGTCAAGCCAAAAATCAGCAATTCGGTGCATAGTTGACTGGCTTGAAATGAAGTCAAGGAAGTGATACCGCTCTGCCTCAGTCCACGCTTTAACTGTATACGTCAAATCAAACTGAACTATAACACCATTTAGCCAGTTGTCGTGCCCCTCACCTTTTTCGCTTTGCGCCAATCTCAAAATGCCACTTGTAATTTCTTCGTTCAGATTTGAAACATCAGTTGACATAGGGTATTTAGCCCTTTTAATGCTTTCATCCAAGCCATAAACAACAGCATTGGAAACGCAGCCAAAATCCCTAACCTTGTACTCGCTCACAAAAACAATCCTCCTTGATGAGTTTTCTTTTTCGTCTGTTATACTTTTGGTCAAGCAAATATTCTTCTCTGTTTTTGTGATATTCCTCCCTATTTTTCGCCTTTATTTGCTCAGAGTGCAAAAGATAATATTTTCTGTTCTTTTCCCGCACATCTCTTTTTTCTTCTCTTTCTTTTCTTCTCTGATCTGCTTTTCCATCAAACAGGTGTTTGTAGCTTTTCCGCTTGCAACCTTCAGAGCAAAAATAAACCGTGGCTTGCTTCTTTCCGTTTATATTGGTTATTTGACGCACAAATGGTGTTTCGGCAGTCGCGGAAAAATGCTTTCCGCAAACAAAACAATCCCGGAAAAGCGTTTTCCTGGTCACTGCGTCACGCCTTCTTACAGACACGATTTTTCCTCCAAAACCCACGGATATTTATCTGTCAAAGTAACACCAAGAAATTCAGCAACCTCTTCTTTTCTTGATGCGGTTAATCCAGAAAGTACGTGTATCATTGCGATCTTGTTTTCCGCTTTGCGGAACTTGGCTCTTACGTCATCTTCACTAATTACAGAAAAATTCATTTTTTACCCCTCAATCAGAAAAACCTCTGCATATTGCAATCCAAACTCAACCGCCTTTTGGTGGTCATCATGGTATACATCAATGCAATTTCCGTTAATTCCGCTTCCAGTATCGTGTGCTATGTATTTTGTTCCATTGATAAGCAATTCAGAACCGTAAGGAATAACACCTGTATCGACCGCAACCGAAACACCGGCATCCAAAACCTCGCCAGACGAACCATAAACAATTTCTTTTCCGTTTTCGTCAACTGGTCGAACGGTCGCCCAATATCCGCAACACTTTTGGCAAGAACAATATGCTGTCAGTCGGAAATTTCCAAGGCTAATCAATTCGGGTTCTTTCAGCGTTTCTTCTTTGACTTGCGCCAAAGCAGGATTTTCAACAAGTCCTTTCGGTTTGATTGCTTTTTCTTCTATATTTTGCTGGATTTCTGCTTCATCAAAGAAATATAACGCTTCATTCAGCACACTGAACAAATCGTAATAAACCTTTAAGCAAACGAAAAGCAAAAGGAAAGAAACCAAAATCGAACAAATCAATAACTTTTTGTTTCCGAACCGGAACTTCTTAAACTCACTCATGGTCAGCACCTCCGCACGGCTGTCGGAGCCAGTCGTAATTGTCGTTCACATCCCTACCACTGTAAGGTCGCACCGCCGCATCAAGTCGGCTCAGATCCGCCCTCAGTATAGCGAACATGATTGCCAACTCCTCGTCCGACATAGCGCGGATGCTGTCGGCGTTTGTCATGGGCTTATGCTCCTTATCCTCTGTATTGAACAATGGGCATTTCCCTCCGTACTCATCTACCGTACATCCACGCAAGGTGTTGTACATACAGACTTGACCACAATTCATCCCTCAGCACCTTCTTTCGGCGGCTTTCGATAGGCAATCCAGTCGGTGCCGTATACCATTGCTGAATGTTCCTCGAAAAACTCCATCATGTACCACGCAAGACTACCAACAATCCACCATTGGCTTGCAATGCGTCCATCAGGCCAGACGACCCAGACAGGTTCGCCATCCATCTTCCGCAGTTCTTCCCATGTCAGAGGTTCGTTGCTCTGCTCCTGCTCTCGCAGGGCATCCACAGCCATCCTCGCATAGCTGGTCACCGGTTCCGAGAAAATATCATGGATGATGCCGTACTCAAAGTGCTTAATTGCTTCCGCTCTGTCCATTATCCCAACTCCTCTAACACGCTCTCGTCCTGTTCCAACAGATGCACGCCGAAAAACAGTTCATCGTCAACACGATTTGCTCCGTCATACCAGCCACGGTTATAGACCATTCGGACGAACTCGCCCATTTCTTCCTTTTCCATGTTCTTCAACTTTTCAAAGACGCTCATAGCAAATCTTTTCCTTTCGGTTTGATTAAAAATAACATTTTTTACCGAAAAACATCGGAACAGCCAAAAACAGCATAAACACCGTAGCCGTTGCGTCACCATCAAGAACGATAACCGGGATGGTCAATGCCACCATCAAAACCGAAATGATTTTTTGCATAATCATTTTTAGTTCCTCCAATCAGTCGGTAAATTGTAAAGCGCCGCATAAAGAGCGTCAGCCGTTTCAAGGCTTGGGTTTTCTTTGTAAGCATCGGAAGCATCGCCAATCTTTTTCCTCAACGCTTCGTTGTCCCTGTTTAACACTTCGATCTTGGATTTGTCCGTCGTCCAATTAAAAACAAGCCTCTGTTTTTCTTCCGTTGCCCTTTTGCGTGTAATCAATCCTTTGTTATACATCGCATACAGATACTTCAAAGCCATATAAAGGCAACTATCCGCAATGTCAAGTTTGAGTGGCAGCGGCTCCCCCTTCATTGCGTTCCGCTCAAACGTAAATTCCATATTTGCCTCCTTTATCTGTGGGCGTTATCGTTTTATAGCAAAAACTATAATAACAACACAAACCCAATATATAATAAAAGCTGGTATCCATATTTTTCTTTTTTTAGAAATTACGAAAAACGGTATACACAATGCACCTATCAAGAAAATTAAATATTTCATAATAAACATCCTTTATCTGTGGGCGGTTGTTAGCCGCCCTTATAATTTGTTGCAATCAATATTCGATGTGGTTTTTGTAGTAGTAAACATAAGTTCCGTTCTCGACAACGCCTTCAATGATAACTTTCTTGCTTGCTCTGCCTTTGTTGAGTTTGTTTGCCTTTTCGATTGCTTCATCCAAAGTGTCGAAATAAAACTGTTTTCCTCGGCCAAAACTACCAACCAAATACTTTTTCATTTCAGTTGCCTCCCAATCAATATCAGGTGTCCCCCTGTGAGTATATATTACCACACCCCTGCTTATTTGTCAACAACTTTTTTATAATTTTTTATAACTTTTTATTTACTGTCAAAGTTGCCATTCCATATATCTTCGTAGTTTCGGTTTTCGTAATCAATGGTTATTCCCTTTGTCCTGCACATTTCATTCAATGCACGCACACAAGGTCTGCCATAAGAATTATCCTCGCAATAATCACACATACTGCCCCATCCGCAACATCCAAGCGGTTGGTCGTGTGGGTTTTTGTCAAACTGATTGTTGCTCCATCGCTGAAAGCCATCCTCCCAGTTCCGCTTTTTCTTTTCGTCAATTGTGGCTTTCTTTGGCTCTGTCGGAACATCAAACAATGCCAACTGTTCAGCCATAATCATTCTCCTTTCGGCGGTTGGGGCAGGGGCATCCAATGGGTGACGGGGTAATATCTCAAATCGCTTCGCCCGACATTGAACGGATGCGTAAAATCTTGATGATGCCACATCATGTGAATATTGCCTTTGGCATCGCAAGTCAGCACATCAACAAAATCGTCCGGCAGCCGATCCTTGACCAAAATCCACTCCTGCACCGTTACACCGTGAGCAAGTAAATCCGTAACAAACATATTGATATGGCGGTCTTGCGTAGTGATCGGCAAACAATGATACGCCGCCCTTTTTACAATCTCCACCAACTTTTCCCTAACATCCATTGTTATGCCTCCTCACAAATTTTTACGATATGTCTGCAAAGTTCTACGGGAATTACAGACCGCTCTTTTGAACCTTTCAAACCTTGTGTTCCGGTTCTACTGCCCCTTGGTGCTTTTTCGTGGCACGAATCACCGTTTTTGCACATCGGCTTAAATTTAGGATCAGGGTGGTTCGTCCAAATGTCCGTCGGCTTCATTCTTGTATCGCCGTACTGGCAATATGTAACTGTGTACCGAGGCAAACCGTGTATAAAATCCATTTTCCTCATACCACCACGAGGGTTTTCAATAAACCAGTATTTAGGTGAAAGTGTCATAATCAAATTTAGGGTATGTTGATTAACTCTGTCGCAAAATTTAGCGTATTCGCTCACTGGTGCAAGGTTTCCGTTTTCTTCTCTATTTCTGTGATGGCTTATTGCTGCGATTGAATAAGAGGAACAATCAGGACTTGCCCAGATCACATCAGGCCTTCCGAATTTATCTAAAATTTCTTTTGCTGATAATTCATAAATGTCCTTGTATAAATCTATGTTTTTAAAAGACCTGTCCCATTCAACGCTAAAAACCTCGTGACCCTTTTCTTCAAAAGCCTTGCCAATACTTCTTGTACCAGCAAATAATTCCAGCACCTTCATTTTTCCTTTGCCTCCATTTCATTTTTACAATGTCTGTACTTCAAATACTGCTCCCAACAAGCCACACCGCAAGGGTTAGGACAAGCATCAAGCAATTCACACTTGAACGGCAACCACTCATCAATTCTGTTGAAATTGCAAGCACACTCATCACCGAACAGATCAGCGATAATAACCGCAACTTCGTGAGCCGTGTATAATCCGTCTTTCATATTGCCTCCACTTCATTTTTTATGGTGGTTATATTATTTTGTTCCCTAAAAGTGTTCCCGTTCCCCACATTTTGAATATATACACACGGAAGAAATATATACGCTCACTTTTCACGCATATATATTTTTCTATATATAAGCATATCAAAATTAGGGGGAATGATGGGGAACGGGGGAACACTCAAAGCGGCAACATCTCCGTTTCTTCAAATTGCATCGTTTCAAATTCGCTCAAATTCTTGCGAATACACACGCAATTCGTGGCAGAACCCGTGATTCTTGCCTTTTTTGTTCGTTTTCCGTTGTCGGTGTAGGTAACGCCGTTTCTTTTCGCCCAGGATAGGAATGCTGTAGAATTGTAACCGCCGTTCCCCATCTCACGGTCAAAAACAGACTTAATAATGTAAATGCAGTCCACTTCCTGCTTTCCCCACACTTCGCCTTGATACTCTCCAAAGTCGTTTGCCTTGAATTTGTTGGGGTTGCGTTCAACCAATTCATAAATAAATTCAAGCGCACGATTGTTGACATTGACTTCTTTTTTCTTGGTCATAATCTTTTCAAGGTCTGCAACGGTCAAATTGTTTCCATCCTTGAAAATCAATTCTGTTGCGATATGGTCAGCGGCAAGAATAGCCGATGCAGAAGCCGCCTGTTTGTCCGTGCTGTCCGATCTTAACAATGCCCGGTAGTATTCCTTTTGCAAAGCGTTGACCCTATCAAAAGCACCGTCGGTCTGCAAATACTCCACGAACTCACGACCAGCAAAGCCATAGTTTGACTGGATCACCGCACAAATGCCTACAAGGTCAGAATACACCTTTTCGTCACACTCAAACTCAATGACACGGTTGACCGCACCGCCGCCGCTGTTT
>JAZURO010000133.1:0-23733 GCA_045606265.1 Eubacteriales bacterium | reverse complement strand
CATAAGAGCCGTGGTCAAGGTGAAGAGCAACGGGAACTGTAATTCCAAGACCTTCGATCATACCCTCAACCATACCAACGATGGTTTTATAGCCGCACATATATTTGCCAGCTCCCTCAGAAACGCCGAGGATAACGGGAGAGTTCATTTCCTGTGCGGTTTGAAGAATGGCTTTTGTCCATTCAAGATTGTTAATATTAAACTGACCAACTGCATAGTGGCCTTCTTTTGCTTTTGTAAGCATTTCTTTTGCTGATACGAGCATTGTAAAAGTCCTCCAAAATAAAATTTTACCGACAAATATTATATACCATTTTTAAGAAAAAATCAAGTATCTGAGCAATTTTTTATATAAATAGGACGATTATTTGGTAAAAAATGCAAATATAAAATATTAACAGTGCAAAAATATCTTGACAAAACGGCAAAAAGCGTGTAAAATAAAAGAGTAACTAAAATGGTTAAGTAGGACTTTTACTATTCATTATAGATTACATTGTTGAATTTTTGAAAACTAAATATGAAAAAGGAGGTGCAATATGGACACATTATGGTATGTTCTTGTGGCAGTTATCTCAATTGCCGTTGGTGTTTTTGCAGGTATGATACTCCGCAAAAAGATTGCCGAGGGCAAGATAGGTTCTGCCGAAGAAGAAGCCAAAAGAATCGTACTTGACGGTGAAAAACAGGCCGAGACCAAGAAGAAGGAAGCTCTTATTGAAGCTAAGGAAGAAATTCTTAAACAAAAGAACGAATCCGAGCGTGAAATTAAAGAGCGACGTGCAGAAGTCTCCAAAACAGAGCGCCGTTTGGTTCAAAAGGAAGAGAATCTTGACAAAAAGAGCGAAGCTCTTGAAAAGAAGAACGAGCAGCTTGACAAAAAGCTCAAGGATGCTGACGTTGTTCGTGCGCAGATTGAAGAAGCACTAAACAAACAGCTTGCAATTCTTGAAGAGATCTCAGGTCTTTCTGTTAACGAAGCTAAGGAACAGCTTATCGAAAAGGTTGAAAGCCAGGTTAAGCACGAGCTTGCTCAAAGACTTGATGAGCTTGAGCAGCAGTTCAAGGAAAATTCTGAAGAGAAAGCAAGAAACATTTTGTCCCTTGCTATTCAGCGTTGTGCAGCCGACCACGTTGCAGAGGCAACAATTTCGGTTGTTAACTTGCCCAGCGAAGAAATGAAGGGAAGAATCATCGGTCGTGAGGGTAGAAATATCCAGAAGATCGAAACGCTTACGGGTGTTGAACTTATCATTGATGACACTCCCGAGGCAATTACAATTTCAGGCTTTGACCCTGTGCGCCGTGAGGTTGCAAGAGTTGCGCTTGAAAAACTCATCTCCGATGGCCGTATCCATCCTGCAAGAATTGAAGAGATGGTTGAAAAGGCACAAAGAGAGGTTGATTTGTCTGTTAAACAGGCAGGTGAAAGAGCTACCTTTGAGGTGGGCGTTCACGGTATTAATCCCGAGCTTGTAAGATTGCTTGGTCGCTTACGCTACCGTACAAGCTATGGACAGAACGTACTTAAACATTCTATTGAAGTTGCATTTTTGGCAGGTATGATGGCAGAGGAGCTTGGTGTTGACGCAAATGCGGCAAGACGTGCAGGTCTTCTTCACGATATCGGTAAGGCGTTTCCGCACGACGTTGAGGGCTCTCACGTAGAAATCGGTGTTAACGCAGCTAAGAAGTACAAAGAAAGCAAAGAGGTCGTTCACGCGATAGAGGCGCATCACAATGACGTTGAGCCCAGAACTATCGTTGCGATTCTCGTACAGGCGGCAGACGCAATTTCTGCTGCAAGACCCGGTGCACGCCGTGAGGATATGGAAAACTATATCAAGAGACTTCAAAAGCTTGAAGAAATTGCGACAAGCTTTGACGGAGTTGATAAGGCGTTTGCAATCCAAGCAGGACGCGAAGTTCGCGTTATGGTTAAACCTGAGCAGGTCAACGATGAGGGTATGAAGCTTATCGCAAGAGAAATGGCCGCAAAGATTCAGGAAGAAATGAAATATCCCGGTCAGATCAAGGTTCATTTGATCAGGGAAAGCAGAGTTGCTGATTTTGCAAAATAATTGCAATTTACAGAACTGTTCTCAACAACTGTTCTTGTTGTTTTTATATATATTTTATCATAAAACCAACCTGAGAGTTAACGGCTTAGCCGATTGAGTATAAAAGAGGCGCTACACCACACGGTAGCGCCTCGATTTTTTTGTTTTGTCTTATTTTTTTCTTGCTTTCAGGGTGATTGTGAAGGTGGTTCCGTCATCCTCGTTTGATTCTACCGTCAGCTTGCAGCCAAGCATATCGCATTTTTTCTTTGCGATTGAAAGGCCAAGGCCGTGTCCACCAACTTTTCTCTCCTTATTTGTACGGTAAAAACGTTCAAATATGTGTGAAAGCTCGTCAGGAGGAATTATCTCACCGCTGTTATTGATTGTAAAATAAATTTTCTTGCCCGATTGGTAAAGAGCAATACTGATTTTTCCGTTTTCGTCACTGTATTTTATTGCGTTGTCGAAAAGTATTTCCAAAACCTTTGAGAAGGTTTGGGGATGAGTTCTGACAATCATATTCGGCTGAATACCTGTTTCAATAGAAATGTTCTTTTCAAATGCGACAACCTCAAACTGCAAAATTGCGTTTTCAACCAGCTCGCTCAAATCGTGTTCACCTATTTTAAGCTCGTCCTTAGTTGCTTCACTCTTGGCAAGCTCAAGCATTTTGTTCACAAGATCACTCATTCTGCCTGCTTCCTCGCTCGTGCTTTCAATCCATTTCATTTGAGATTCAACCGTTTCATCTCTATGTGCCGAAATAATATTATTATTGGCTAATATAACGGTCAGCGGAGTTTTCAGATCGTGAGACGCGTCTGCTAAGAACTGCTTTTGCTGTTCCCATGCTTTTTCAACGGGAGCAAGTGCAGTGGTAGCAAAACGAATGCTTATTGCCCAAAATACTATCAAAGAAATAAACATAGCAAGCGCTCCGTGAGAAATGTTTTCTTTAAGACGCTCTTGAAGATGCTCACGTGAAAGAAAGGAAACTATAAATCCGCCGTTTTCCGCCTTCCTTAAAAAGCTGATTTCAAGATCGTTGTAATTACCGCGCTCTGAGTCGGATGAGAGAGCGAACTGAGTAGCGTTTTTGATTGATTCCTCGTCCAAGTCGGTGTTTGTTGTGTTAATGATATTGCCGTTTGCATCCACCAGAACGGAAAAGCTGATATTATATATTTTATCACCCGTTTCCATTTCCTCGCTTTCGGGATGTGAAAAGCTGATTTTTGATGCCTCCATTTTGTCTTTGAGGTCGTTTGTTATCTTGGTTTCTTCTCTTATGTAAACAAAGACCGAGAAGGCAACGAACAAAAGAGCAAATGCAAGTGCCAAAATGAGCATATTGTGAAGAATTAATCTGATTTTTAATTTCTTTAACATAATTTATACCCTTGCAGTTAATTTATATCCGAGTTTTTTAACGGATAAAATTTCAACACCCGATTCAACAAAAATAAATTTTTTCCTTAAAAACGATATGTACGCTTCGACGTTATTGTCGCCCGCATCCGAGTCATACCCCCAGATTCGTGTAATAATATCCTGCTTCGATATGATAATTTCGGGCTTGGAGATAAACATTTTCAGCATTTCACACTCCTTGAAATTAAGGTGAATGCTTTTAAGACTTTTAGTGCAAGATAATTTTGACTGATCAATATGCAGCGTAATATCGTGGAATTTCATCTCATCAAGAATAACTTCACCTTTGCGGCGTGTAAGTACTCGGAGTCGCGCCATAAGCTCCTCGGGTGAGAATGGCTTTGTCATATAGTCATCAGCCCCCGCATCAAGACCCCGTACCTTGTCATAAACGGTGTCCTTGGCGGTGAGCATAAGCACGGGCGTAGTAATCTTTTTTCTTCTGAGTTCAAGGCAAACGTCAAATCCGTTCATTGAAGGAAGCATTATATCAAGAATAATGCAATCATATATTCCGCTTTCGCCGTATGCAAGTCCGTCGGCGCCGTCATATACCACATCAACCATATATTTATTCTCAATCAATATATGGGCAAGTGCGTCTGCCAAGCGTTTTTCGTCTTCAACTATAAGAATATTCATATTTACCTCCTTTGCTTAAACAGTAAGTTCTGCCTATATTATATTACATATTTTGAATTTGCACAAGGTATTTTATATTAAAAAACTTAAAAAATACTTAAAATTGAAAAAATACAATCAAATTCTGCTGTTTTTAGATAAAATTTCAACTTTTTTTAAGAATTTGGATTTACAATATAATGTAAATATGTTATAATAATATGATAAAGGAAGTGAGGGGAGCATATTTTTATGACGGATATTATGATATTCAAAAGATACGAGAAGAAATATCTTGTAACTAAAAATGAATATGAAAAATTGATGTCTGTGATAAAAGAAAAGCTTGTTCCCGATGTTCACGGGAAGAACACACTTTGCTCACTATATCTGGATACTCCGGATTTTCTATTAATAAGAAACTCCATTGATGCGATCTCCTACAAGGAAAAGCTGCGACTCAGGAGCTATGGAGTTCCCGGGCAGGAGAAAACTATATTTTTTGAAATTAAAAAGAAGTATAAGAGGGTCGTTTATAAACGCAGAGTGTCAATGACTCTTGAAGAGGCGGCTGCCTATATTGAAAGTAGCGAGATGCCGTTTGATTCTCAGATAATGAGAGAGATCGATTATCTTATGAAGTTTTACCGTCAGCCCAAGCCAAATGTTTGTATTCTTTGTGAGAGGGAAGCGTTTTTTGCTGAGGAAAATCCCGAGGTCAGATTGACATTTGATGAAAATCTTCGATACAGATACGGTTTCCCGACTGTTGACGATATTGAAAATGGAACTCCCATACTTGATAAAGATAAATATATCCTTGAAATCAAGACTCCCGGGGCGATGCCGATCTGGCTTGCGCGAGCGCTTTCGGAGTGTAAAATATATCCAAGATCGTTTTCCAAATACGCGCACGCATATTTTGATATAATGAATGGTGAGAGGGAATAAATTATGAACAGCATATTTGACAATATTTTTTTTGAAGGACTTAACGTAACTAACTATCTTATAAGTGCCGCTATTGCTCTTTTGTGCGGAGGACTTGTTGCATTCGTAACCTCTTTCCGTTCATACGCAACCAAGAGCTTTCGTGTAACACTTGTACTTTTGCCCTTTGCGGTGCAGACCGTTATGCTTATGGTTAACGGCAGTGTCGGTATGGGTATTGCGGTTGCGGGTGCATTTTCGCTTGTAAGATTCCGTTCACTTCCTGCAAAGGCAAGGGATATTATTTCAATTTTCGTTGCTATGACGGCAGGACTTGCCTGCGCTGCGGGATATATAGGAATAGCAATTTTGTTTACGCTGATTTCTTGCGCATTCTTTATCCTTCTTTCCAATATCAAGATAAAGAGCGACAAGGCACAGGAGCTTCGAGTTACAATTCCCGAGAATATAAATTTTGTTGGTGCGTTTGACGACCTCTTTGAAAAATACACTTCAAGACACGAGCTTCTTACTGTAAAGAGTGCTAATATGGGCAGTCTTTACAAGCTTACATACAGAATTCAGATGAAGAACGATAGCGAAATTCGAGAGTTTATAGACGAGCTTCGTGTTCGCAACGGTAATCTTGAAATCGCTCTTTTCAAGATTGAAGGAAACGGTGAGGAATTATAATGAAAACAAAAAAGATATTCATTCTTTTAATATGCATTATTCTTGTTGCATCAATGCTTTGTGCGTGTCCCGGTAATAATACCGGTACAACAACTACACCCAAGCCCAATCTTGATGACTCACTTGGTAATCTTGATACAAATATTGATGATAATGATAAGAACTCCGACTATAACGAAAGTGACTCAACGAAGATAACTTTTTCAAGTAGTGGTGCAAACGTAAAGGGAATGGGAGCTGCTACACAGGGCTCAACCGTGCGTATAAGCGCCGCAGGAACGTATATTGTTTCGGGAAACTCCGATGATGGATATATTATCATTGATGCTTCAAAGGCAGAGATCAAGTTGGTTCTTGACGGGCTTACTCTTAAAAATAACGACGGTCCTGCAATTCTTGTAAAGAATGCGAAAAAGGTTACATTGACACTTGCAAAGGATAAAGACAATGTCTTGTCCGACGGTACATCATATCAGCTCTACGAGGGCAATTCCATTGTTGACGGTGCAATTTTTGCGAAGTCAGAGCTTGTTATCAACGGTGAGGGAACACTTACCGTCAACGGTAATAACGCACACGGAATCGTCAGCAAGGACGGTATTGTTGTGACGGGAGGCGTTTTGAACGTAAGCTCCAAGGGTGCGAGCATTTCGGGTAAGGATTTTGTAAAGGTGACGGGTGCCGATATTACACTTAATGCGGGTACCGACGGACTTAAATCCGACAATATGGAAGATGCCAATATGGGTTACGTCTATATTCAGGGGGGATCCTTTGATATCACCTCTGCAAATGACGGAATTCAGGCATACGGTGTTGCAAGTATTGAGAGTGGAAATTTCAAAATTAAGACCACCTCAACCGATTCAACCGCTTCTGCTAAGGGAATAAAGAGTGTCACGGGAATTGTTATTTCAGGCGGCAGCTTTGATATTGATTCAATTGATGACGGAGTTCACGCTGACGGTGATGTATATATAACCGGCGGAGATATCTCGGTTTCAAGCGGAGATGACGGAATTCACGCAAACAACTCACTCCAAATAAGTGACGGTAAGATTAATATTGAAAAATCCTATGAGGGAATTGAAGCAACAAATATCTACATTTCGGGCGGTTACGTTGAAATAAATTCAAGTGACGACGGAATGAATGCATCGGGTGGTAATGACACTAATACAACTACCACAACAAGACCGGGTGGAGATATGTTTGAAGCTACTAACGGCAGTATAAGTATCAGCGGCGGTTACGTTATCGTTCACAACGAGGGTGACGGAATAGATGCCAACGGCTCTCTTGAAGTCAGTGGCGGTGTTGTTCTTGTGGACGGCCCCTCCCACGGTGGAA
Source organism: Eubacteriales bacterium (assembly GCA_045606265.1). Taxonomy (GTDB): domain Bacteria; phylum Bacillota; class Clostridia; order Oscillospirales; family CAG-272; genus RGIG4608. Next base: position 16,645 of record JAZURO010000133.1, on the reverse strand, counting down.
ACGGATTTTTTGACTATGCTACAAGTGCTAAAATAACGGGTGGTATCGTGATAACTTTGGGTGTGCGAGATATGGCACAGAATTTCAGCGAGGCAACTCAGGGTTCGATCCTTGTAAGCACTAACGGTAGCTTTCCTTCGGGAACGGTAATGAGTCTTTGCGATGAGGACGGAAATGTCGTTTTGGCTTTCACTTCAACAAAGACGTTCAGTGGAGCGCTGTTTTCTTCACCGGATATTGAAAAGGGAAAGACCTATACGTTTTACAGAGATGCAACCGTTGAGGGACTTGACGAAAACGGATTTGCATACAATACCACTCAAACGGGTGGTGAGAAATGTGGAGAGGTAACCCTTGATGACTATATTTGCGGTCAGGGTTCACAAATGGGCGGCAGACCTCCAAGATGATAATAAAACAGATAGCTGACTAAAGTCAGCTATCTGTTAATGAGACTCTTCAATTACCTCGTTATCAACGGTAATTGTCGCAACTTTATTTTTGTCAATAGAGATTATTGCACGTTCACTGCCAAGCATAAATACCTCTTGGCTTTCGCCAAAGAGCTTTGCTGAGTGAATTGGATAAACTCTGTCGTCAATCTTGATTTTGGCTTTGGAGAGCAGCGTTCTTGAAACGTAAACAATCGTATGAATCTCTCCTGCAAGCTCTATTGACCATTTTTGAATTTTTACCATAGTGTTCTCCTTGTGGATTATTTCTATGGATATTTTAACACATAGACAAATTATTGTCAATAATATTTTTGAAGGGGGATAATTCGTGTTTGGCTATGTAGTTGTTGATAAGCCGTCTTTACGTATTCGTGAATACGATTATTATAGGGCAACCTATTGCGGACTTTGTCACGCTATGGGCAAATGCACTGGTTGTCTTTCAAGATTAACGCTCAGCTATGACGTAACGTTTTTTGCTCTCGTCCGTGAGATGCTGATGGGAACTAAGGTTGAGTTTGAGAAGAAAAGATGTGTAAGGCATCCTATTAAAAAGATAAATACTGTAAAAATTAATGATCAGATGGAATATTCTGCCTGCGTTGGCGCACAGCTCGCTTATCAGAACATTGTTGATAACGTTAATGATGAAAAGGGAGTAAAACGGTTTGCTTCACGTGTTTGCCAGGCGGTTTTTTCCGGAATGGATAGAAAATCGTTTGATTCTATTCCCTCAATGTCCGAATTGATCTCAGATAACCTTGAAAAAATATCACAGATTGAATTTGACAGAGTACCTTCGATTGATGCACCTGCCGAGGTTTTCGGTGATATGATGGCAGGGCTTTTGTCCTTTGAGCTTGACGGTGAAAAGAAACTGATTGCTGAAAAAATGGGCAAGAGAATAGGACGATGGATATACATAGTTGATGCATTTGACGACTATGACAGAGATAGAAAAAGCGGAAGCTACAATCCCTTTGTTGAGCTTTATGACGGCAAGGATTTTACTGATGACGATATGCTTTCCATATCAAAGATGCTTGAAGCAGAGTTGTCCCTTGCGTTTTCAGCCATTGAATTGCTTGATGAGGATGAGGATAGAAGCCGTTCCGAAATTGTGAAAAATGTGCTGTGCCTAGGAATGCCGGCTAATGTTGAGCGCATTTGCAAAAAGAATTTTAGTAAAGAAGAAAAAAGTAATTAATATATAGGAGAGAAAAATGAAAGATCCATACAAGGTGCTTGGTGTTTCACCCAATGCAACAGACGAAGAAATTAAAGATGCATATCGTGCACTCGTTAAAAAGTATCATCCCGACAAGTTCGCTGACAGCGATCTTGCAGATCTTGCCAACGAGAAAATGAAGGAAGTTAACTCTGCATATGATGAAATTCAAAAGCTGAGAAACGGAAATCAGAATCGCAATACTTATAATAACGGATTTAATCCCAATAGCTCGTCAAGCAGCGAATTTTATACCAAGGTGCGTCAGCTTATCAACTCGGGCAATATGTTTGAGGCAGAGCAGATGCTTGTTTCCACTCCTCAGTCAACAAGAACTGCAGAGTGGCACTATCTCTATGCTTGCGTAATGATCAAGAAGGGCTATTATGCCGATGCTCAAAGATATTTGGATATGGCGTGCAATATGGACCCCAGCAATCAGGAATATCAGAATGCAAGGAATATGTTCCGTTCAAGAAGCCAGCAGCACGGTTCATACAGAACCTATCAATCAAACGGATGCTGCGATCTTGACTGCTGTTCATCTCTCATTTGTGCGGACTGCTGCTGTGAATGTATGGGTGGCGACCTTATCGCTTGCTGTTAAGGTGAAAAAATGGCAAAAAGAAAACAAGGTTTTGATAAGCGAATAGTAATTTGCGGCGTGCTTGTTGCTCTTTCAATAATAATTCTCTATATTGGAAGTATGTTTCAAACACTTGACTTGACAATGAGTGCAATAGTTTCGCTTCTTGTTGTTGTAATAGTAATTGAGATGGGATATAACTATGCGTGGCTCACCTACGTTGCAACTTCAATTTTGTCACTTGTGCTTCTTCCTCAAAAGACACCTGCAATATTTTACGCTTGCTTTATGGGATTTTATCCAATAATCAAATCACACGTAGAACGCATAAATTCTGCTGTTTTAAGGTGGATAATCAAGCTTGTAGTGGGTAATGTGGCGCTTGTTGCTATGTTCCTTTTGCTGAGCATATTCGTGCCCGAAGAATTTGTTGGCGGTTGGATGCTGGTAGCTACATATGTTCTCGGTCTTACTGCGTTTATTATGTACGATATAGCACTCACTAAGCTTATCTCACTCTATTTCGCAAGAATCAGGGATAGAATTAAGATATATAAGTTTTTGAAATAATAAAAAGCCATCGGAATTTCCGATGGCTTTATTTTTGTTTTATTAATTAAGCAAGTTCAGCAAAGTACTTGATTGTGCGAACCATCTGGCTTGTGTAGCTGTTTTCGTTGTCGTACCAAGAAACAACCTGTACCTGATATGTGTCGTCGTCAATCTTAGCTACCATAGTCTGTGTTGCATCAAAGAGAGAACCGTATCTCATACCGATAACGTCAGAGGAAACGATCTCATCAGTGTTGTAACCGAAGGATTCGCTTGATGCTGCCTTCATAGCTGCGTTGATGCCTTCCTTTGTGATGTTCTGACCCTTAACAACTGCAACGAGGATTGTTGTAGAACCTGTGCAAGTAGGAACTCTCTGAGCAGAACCGATGAGCTTGCCGTTGAGTTCGGGAATAACAAGACCGATTGCCTTTGCAGCACCTGTGGAGTTGGGAACGATGTTCTGTGCGCCTGCACGAGCACGGCGAAGGTCACCCTTTCTGTGAGGACCGTCAAGGATCATCTGGTCACCTGTGTAAGCGTGAACAGTTGTCATGATACCGGACTGAATGGGAGCATAATCGTTAAGAGCCTTAGCCATAGGAGCGAGGCAGTTTGTTGTACAAGAAGCTGCAGAGATGATTGCATCATCAGAAGTAAGTGTTTCGTTGTTTACACCGAAAACGATTGTTTTGAGGTCGTTTCCTGCGGGAGCAGAGATAACAACCTTTTTAGCGCCTGCATTGATGTGCGCCTGAGATTTTTCTTTGGATGTGTAGAAACCTGTGCATTCAAGAACTACGTCAACACCAAGCTCACCCCAAGGGCAGTCAGCTGCGTTCTTTTCAGCATAGATTTTAAGTGTTTTACCGTCAACTGTGATTGTACCTGCTTCGTCGTCGGACTCAACTGTGTGACCCATTGCAAGGTAGTTACCCTGAGCTGTGTCATATTTGAGAAGGTGAGCGAGCATCTTGGGGCTTGTAAGGTCGTTGATAGCTACGATTTCGTAACCCTCAGCACCGAACATCTGACGGAATGCAAGACGACCGATACGGCCGAATCCGTTAATAGCAACTTTTACTGACATTTTAATGTCCTCCATTTACATAAATTATTTTTTAACAATGGTCGGAACTTTTCAGTTCCCATACACATCTATTTTATCGCATTTTGGCAAAATATACAAGTGCTTTGACAAAAATTTCTCAATTTTGTGAATTTGCTTTAATTAAAACTTCCAAATCAATTAATTTTGAACAAATTGCACAAAAAATATACAGCATTTATGTAATAGTGATATAAAAAATCAATTTTTTCGGTCAAAATAGCAAAAATAATCAAATCCTTGTTGAAAAAAATGCTTTATTGGTGTATAATATAAACTATGAGGATATTATTTCATTTTTGGAGGCATTATGACCTTAAAAATCAACAGATTTGATGTTTGGACACATATAAAGAACTTTTTCCTTGTAGTTATAGGAACGGGGATTCTTGCATTTGGTACTGCGGTATTTCTTGTTCCTGAAAAGCTTGTAACGGGCGGCGTGTCGGGATTGGCAATCGTTTTGAACTCGTTTTTGGCGGATCTTGGAGAAGATTTCTATATCACGGTGCTTACCTGGGCGCTTTTCTTACTCGGTTGGATATTCCTTGGCAGATCGTTTGCCGCAAAAACTTTGCTTTCAACCATTCTTTATCCCGTTATGTATATGGGCTGTTCTATGCTCCTGAACGAAAACGTGCTTGGCGGTTATTTTATGGTTGATAAGACCGCATATCAGGATATTGCAGTACTTGTTGCCGCGACTCTTGGCGGTGCGTGTGTCGGTATAGGATGTGCGATAGCATATAAGGGAGGCGGTTCAACCGGTGGCGTTGATGTGCTTGCGCTCCTGTTCAGTAAGGTGTTTAAGAAAATAAAAAGCTCATATATTATTTTTGGAATAGATGCTGCAATAGTAATCGCAGGTATCTTTGTAATTCAGGATATGGTGCTTTCTCTTCTTGGTATAGCATCTGCTTTTATTTGCGCTATGATGATAGATAGAGTTTTCCTTGGTGGTGACGGAGCATACGTTGCGCAAATTGTATCTGAGGAATATGAGATTATTTCGAAGGGAATAATCAAACAGCTTGACAGAACAGCAACCATAGTTGACGTCGTGGGCGCATATTCAAAGGAACCGAAAAAGATGCTTATAGTTTCGTTCAGTATGAGAGAGTATTCCGACCTTATGAGCATAATAAACCACGCCGATCCCGGCGCATTCCTTACAATCGGCCGTGCTTTTGAAAATCACGGCGAAGGCTGGACAAGGGAGAAAAAGTAAAAGAATAATAGAAGAATAAAAGAGGAAGCTACAAGCTTCCTCTTTTTTAAAATCTATTGACAAATGTATCTGAATTATGATAGAATTAATAATGCCAAACGAGTTGAATATTTAACAAGGTATTTTTATGTCCAAGGGATAGCCATACCTTTTTTTGCACATTCGCTTTAATAATTTGTGAAAAACACGCAAATTCCTAAGAAGTGGATGTGTGAATAATATAAGTTCCTTGTTTCTATTTCAACTTGTTTGGCGACAATTGGGGTTTGCGTTTTTTGGGTGCGCTAACTCAGGTTGGCGCACTTTTTTTATTTGCGTATACCCCAATCTAATTTAATCCAAAATAATAAAAAGGAGAAGGGTTATGAAAAATAAGTTATTACTATTATGTGCAATCGTAATTTTGACAGTTGCAACAACAACGACTGCGTGTACAGCAAATGTAGATGTACCTGAGATTACCTTGCCAGACAATGGTGAACCCGAACATGTTCATGAATTTGTTGGAGAAATTATATTGCCCACTTGTACTGAAAGCGGATATACAATATTTACTTGTGAGTGCGGAAATACATATAATGACAATTATGTTGAAGCATTAGGACATGTTACAATTATTCACAATAAGCAAGCACCCACCTGCATTGAGAAAGGATGGGATACATACGAAACATGCACTAAATGTGATTATACAACATATGTAGAGCTCGGTTTGATTGAACACACTCCAGGAAATTGGATAATCGATAAAGAAGCAAGTTATACTGAAGATGGTTCAAAGCATAAAGAATGCACTGTTTGTAATAAAACTGTTGAAACATCCATTATTCCTATGTTTACACATTCCTATACTTCAGTTATTACTGCACCTACTTGCTTAGAAAAAGGATATACAACTCATACTTGTTCAGATTGTCAGAATACTTACGTTGATGACTATACTTCTGCACTTGGTCACAGTTGGGCAGAAGATTGGATTATTCTTGAAGAAGCAACTTGTGCCGTTGATGGAATCAAACGAAGAGATTGTTTGAGATGTGATTATTATGAAACACAGACAATCCCTATGGAAAAACACTCATTTAATATGAATGAGTGGTTGTTTGACGAGACATATCATTGGCATGGCGCAGTATGCGGTCATAATGATCAAAAAGCTAATAAAACAATACACAATTGGTCTGATGGAAAATGTATTGTTTGCGGATATATGATTAAACTTGAAGCTCCGGTAATTACAAAGATAGAATATGATATAGTTTATTGGACAGCTGTTGAGAATGCTACAAGTTATACTGTGACTGTGGATTATGATTTCTCATTTGTTACTGCGGGATTATCTATTAATCTTTCAGAAGTTCCCTATACGCGTGGTGCAAAGACAGTGCCGATAACTGTAACAGCTAATGGTGGCGAAAAATATGCTGATTCTAACAAATCAATAGCTTATGAATATTTTTACGTTCCTGAAAAAAAGAACCTAACTCCCGATGAAGAGAATCTTTACAATTTTCCCATTGGATATGGTTATAACATAATTGAAAACGAACCAATTCATCCCGAAAAAGTAGAACGTTTTGAAGTACTGAATATTAACAAACTATTGACTCTTGCAAAATATTATCATCCGGAAATTGCAACAGGCGAAACCATATCGTATCACTATTCAAGCGTGGAGCAACACATGGCAAATCTGGATATTCTTATGAAAACGAATTTTGGGCTTGACGTTGCGAATATTGGAAAGGTACAACAACAACTGAGTCTGAATGCAGGATTAAAACGTAGTCAATATAAATATAATGATACGTATATTATTCAAACTTACATTCACAAGGATGCACATACATTTATAGAATATGATTATGAAGATTTGAAATATTGTTTATCTCAAAATTTTCTTGAAGATATTAAGAAATATAATCCTGCGGACGAAGATGCTTGGCTTGAATATATGTACGATAGATATGGAACTCATGTAATTTTAGGTATTATAACGGGCGGAACATATACTGCCGAATATGTAGTATCTACCAACAAAGAAGATATAGCCACTAAGGTAAAATTATCTTTTGCAAATGGTGGTGGAATCTCACTTGATCAATTGTTGAAACTTGATTTTGGCTTGAATGCGGAAACTGAAGGTGAATTTAATTGGTCAGGAGAGGACACGGAAGGATATTTAAGAGTTTATTGGGAAGGATCCAATGAGGGCGCAGCATATAGACTTGAAGATATTAGTAAAGGCTTAGAAAATTTTCAAAGTAATGTACAAAATAGAGTAGTTAAGTTTACCGACGACGGAGCTGTATCCATTAGTTATCTTATTTCATTGATAGATTCTTCACTTGGAGATAAATTCAACGAATATGTAAATGAGCAGGGCGAAAAAGAATATCAGAGAGTCTATAATGAATACACTCAGCCATCAACTTTGCCTATGACTGTTACAAACGAAAATGGTAAAAATGTTCTTAGAATAGATTTATCAGCTTATCAATTTACAGGATCTCTTGGTAATGCATACAACTCTAATCTTTTCAATAATGTGTTGACTGTATATCCTAAAATGATGGGTAAGAGAATTGATAAAATAGTAATTTCAGGAGCATTTAACCATCCTGATAAGAAATTGATTAATAGCTTTTCTATAAAGCTTTCTGATAAATGGAATAAAGATGTAGAAATTGTAGTTGATAATCTCGGTGTTATCTGTGCTTCCTCACAAGGTCTTATTGATTCAACAGGAGTATCTTCTAATTATAAGGTGGATATAAAATATACTGGAAATTGTGCCATTAAAACAATGGATAATGTGGTGCACATTTACGAAAAAGGTATTTATACTGGGCCTTTTCATACATCATATTATGTTGCGTTTGCGGTGACCGATCCAGGTAATCTTCGAAACAAAATGATAAAATCAAGCGATCACCATACAGATGAAATTGATACTGGATTTAGCGTTGATGATTTATTGAAAGTTGGATTTACACAAGTTCAAATCAAAATCGATTTTGATGCTCGAAAAGTACTTAGTGGCACAGAAAGGCAAGTGTGGATACGTAACCAAGCTGACACTGAGCTTTGGTATAATAACGTTTATCATACAGAGGGTGATGGAAGTGGATGGCCCACATTAACGCGCACTGCTACAATTAATTTGGTTGATATTCGCGATGGAAAGTTTAAGATTGAATGGGGAGCGGGTGTAGGATGTCAATGGGAATTAGGTTGGACGAGAATAACAGTTACAGTGCAGTAATTATGCAAATAGGGAGAAAATCATATGAAAAGAATGATATTAATATTGATTATTTCTATATTGTCGATTCTTGTATTAGTGTCTTGTGATACATCAACAAATGTGATGAAGCAGACACAAAGCGCAACGTTAAATAATGTTACAACATCAACAAAACCCATTCATATTCATACCGAAGTTATTGATGCGTCAATAGAAGCTACCTGTACATCGACCGGTCTTAGTGAGGGAAAGCATTGCTCTCAATGCGGTTTAGTTATCGTAAAGCAAGAAGTAGTTGAGATGCTTCCTCATACAGAAGCTATTAAACCCGCAATTGTTGCGACTTGTAACGCCGAAGGAATGACCGAAGGTAAATATTGTTCGGTTTGCAATACAGTTCTTGTAGAACAACAAACAGTAGAGATGCTCCCTCATACTGAAATAATAACGCCTGCAGTTCCCGCAACTTGTACACAAACAGGCCTTACTGAAGGGAAAAAATGCGGAAATTGTGGCGAAGTAATTATAGTTCAAAAAACAGTTGAAAAAATTCCTCATGTGGAAGTGATAGAACCTGCTATTCCTGCAACTTGTACACAAACAGGGCTTACTGCTTGGAAGCACTGTGCAAATTGTGGTAAAGTATTCGAAGCTCAGACAATTATTTCTATGATTCCACATACAGAAATAGTTGATACAAGGATTGAAGCTACATGTATTTCGACCGGAATGACCGAAGGAAAGCATTGTTCAGAATGTGATTTGATTATTGTTGAGCAAAAAATTATACCTATAACAGAAGAACATACTTATGACCATAATTATGATAGAGATTGTAATGTTTGCGGATTTGTAAGAAATGTTACATTAATAACATCCTTTGAAACAGAATTTTCTTCTGAAAATGGCTATCGTCCTCTTGAGATAACTGAAAGTGACGGGGTTTATGATTATATAGATACGGGCTTTGATATTCAAGCACTTTTGAATGATGGATATTCACAAGTAAGTATTACTGTGAATTTTGATTGTAGCAGAATTAGCAATGCATCTCTCAGCTATATAGAATTATGGATATACAATGATGTAAGCAGTGATAGTGAATACCTATTCTATTCAGGAACTTTGGATTTCCCAACTTCAAAATCATGGGAAACTAAAGAATTGACTTTTGTGATTGATTTAGCGGGTATGTTAAACGGAAATTTGGTTATTGAATGGGGAGCACAAGGTGTTGGATTAGATAACTGGACGTTAGGATATACAACCGTTTCAGTAATTGCCATAAAATAATTGTAATAAAGTAACCCATAAAAACTATAGCGCACCTCGTTTGAGGTGCGCTATTTTTCGCTTTATTATCATTTTGAGTATTTTTCAATAAATTTCCACACCGTTTTCCAATATTTTTGAGGATAGAGCAGGGCGGACATTTCGTGATTGGCTGCTCGGCAAATGAGAAGCTTCTTCTCGCAGGATGCGTTAAGATATAGCTCGTGAGCCATACTTACAGGCACCACGGAGTCATCATTTCCGTGGATAAATAAGGTGGGCGTGTGTGATTTTTTCACCTGTTCAAGAGCTGATGCTTCTTTGATGTCAAATCCAACACGTTTTTTTATTGCCCGTCTGAAAATATCTATTGAGGGGAATGCAGGTATTTTCATCATTTTGGGGATTTTGTACCTATACGCATCATAAACCGAGGTATAGCCGCAATCCTCAACAGCGCAAATTACACAGGAGGGAAGAATTTCTCCCGTTGTCATCATAACGGTCGATGCTCCCATTGAAACTCCGTGAAGGATTATTTTTGCGTCGATTGTCGTGCTGTCAATGTAGTTAATCCAATCGATAATATCAAATCTTTCGTGCCAGCCCATTGTGCAGTAATCGTAATCGCTGCCAAGGTGCGCACGGAGATAGGGAAGAAGCACGTTATATCCTGCTTCAAAATAGTGTCTTGCAAGATATGAAACGGATTTTACTGACGCACGGTAGCCGTGAACTACTATGGCGTATTTTGAATTCTCATTGTCCTGCTTATATAGCAGGGCGTTAATATTTCTGCCCTCGCTGTTCCTGATGGATACGTTTATCTGAGGCGCATTTGCATAGAAGAGATGGCCCAAAACGACCTCGGGATTATTGGCAAAATCCTCTCTGTTCTTCTTGCTCATCAGATTGCGCTTGATGACGGAAATACCGTCACGGTGCAAATGCTCGTCAACAAGGTTATCTAATTTTTTGTTTATGGCAAATCCGGCAGCCACCGTACCAACGGCGGCGATGGCACCAAGAGCTAATTTTGTTTTATTTTTCATATTATCTCCAAAAATTATTTGGTGCCGGTTGAACCAAAGCCACCCTCACCACGTACGGTTTTAGAAAGCTCGTCGGTTTCTTCAAATTCGGCAACTACGTAAGGTGTTATTACGAGCTGAGCAATTCTTTCGCCCTTGGCTATCGTTTGGGGAATATCGCTGTGATTGTGAAGAGCAACCATAACCTCGCCACGGTAGTCGCAATCGATCACTCCAACCTTATTTGCGGGAGCAAGACCACGCTTTGAGGCAAGTCCGCTTCGAGCATAAATGAGTCCTGCAAATCCGACGGGTATTTCGAGAGAAATACCTGTTTTTATAAGTGTTGTTGTGTGGGGAGCGATAGTAGTTTCGTTCATAGCAGAGTAAAGGTCGGCACCTGCAGCAAATGGTGAACCGTATGTGGGAATAGTTGCATTTTCACTCAATTTCTTTATTTTTACGTTGTATTTCATATTTTTCTCCAAAAATCGGTATTTTTATACCACTATGTTACCACAAATGCAGAAAAAATGCAAGAAAAAAATACTTTATCTTTGACAAAACGGTGGAAATATGATATTATTAAAATAGGTTAGTATTTGTTTTATATTGTATATGAGATCTTCACCTTTGCGCTGAACTGCTGTCTTGTGTGAATAAACTGATATACAAATCAAAACTTGAATTAATTATCACAGCGAGGATATAATGAATAAAGCAGAAGCATATCACAAGAGAATGACCGAGCAATCGGTTTCTAAAATAATAATATCTTTGGGAATACCCACTACCATATCGATGTTGATAACCAATATCTACAATATGGCGGATACCTATTTCGTAGGTGGTATAGGATATAACGCACAGGCGGCAACGGGTATTCTTTTTACACTTCAATGTATAATTCAGGCAATCGCCTTTATGCTTGGACACGGCTCAGGAACCTTTGTTGCAAAATATCTTGCGCAGCGAGACAATAACAAAGCATCTGAGTACACCACCACTGCACTTTTGGCGGGTGGAGTGATCGGTATAGCTATGATGAGCGCAGGTCTGATTTTTCTTGAACCGTTTTTGAGATTGCTTGGAACAACAGATGCAATTATGCCTTACGCAAAGGACTATGGAATGTGGATTCTTATTTCCTGTCCGTTCATTATTTGTTCTCTTGTACTAAATAATGTTTTGAGATACGAGGGCAAGGCATTTTATGCTATGTTCGGTCTTACTGCGGGCGGTCTGCTTAATATTGCAGGCGACTACGGACTGATAAGAATTATGGATATGGGCGTTTACGGTGCCGGTCTTTCAACTGCGCTTTCACAAATGATCAGCTTCTTTATTCTTATCGTTTTGTATGATAGATTTGCACAGAGCCGTATTAAAATTAAGTTTTTGTCAAAAGAAGGACGTGTATATCTCAACATATTCAAAATGGGATTGCCTTCTCTTATTCGTCAGGGACTCACGTCAATTTCTAACGGATTGCTCAACAACCTGATAAAGCCGTTTGGCGGAGAGGCAGTTGCCGCTATGAGCATAGCACAAAAGTATTCATCATTTGTAATGTGCGTCGGACTTGGCATAGGTCAGGGATACCAGCCTTTCAGCTCCTTTAACTATGAGCTTAAAGAGTATGACAGAGTTAAAAAGGGAACGAAATTCCTTATTGCTTTTGGAACGGTTGCAGTTGGTGCGCTTGCAACGGTAGGATTTATTTTCGCACCGCAAATAGCATATATGTTCCAAAAGAATCAAGCTGTTATTGCGATTGCTACTCCCGCTTTGCGATATGCATCTATCGGCCTTTGGTTCTTGCCGATTTCAGTTTCGTGCAATATGCTTTATCAAAGCATAAGAAAAGCCGCAATGGCTTCGTTTATGGCTATAATGCGCTCGGGAGCAGTTCTTATTCCCGTACTTCTTATAGCGGGAATGTTTTTCGGACTTGACGGAATAATTATGGCACAGCCGATTTCCGATATATTGACGGGAATTATTACTCTTCCGTTCTTTATAAGATTTTTCAAAAAAACACCCTCGACTGCTGAGGCCAAGGAGAATTTATGAAAACAGATTCAAGAAAAATAAAACAGTATATACCAATAACCTTTATGGCTATTTGTATTGTGAGCTTTTTGATATTTCTTGCCTTCAATAAAGATTTTTCAATAGCCGACTTTCTTGAAATTACAAGAGGACATCCGATTATCACATCGCTTGCGGTAATTCTTGCATTTATTATAAAGGGATTTGTGGTATTCGTGCCCTATGCTATTATTGCGATAACAACAATGGCGTTGCTTGATTTTCCGGCAGCGATAATTACCGTAATAATCGGTACTATCGTGAATATTTCAGTTCCTTATTGGACGGGAAGATTTACAAAAGATGATTGGATTCAGACTATACTTGACAAATTTCCCAGGGCACGAAAGTATTATGAAATGACGGATAATCTTTTTCTTCTCAGCTTCACTCTGCGTGCTATGAATCTGTCAAATGAAGCACTTGGACTTCTTTTCGGTTCGGCGGGGCTCAAATATATTCCGTATATGGTGGCAAACCTCATTGCTATTATGCCAAGTGCTATAAGCTACGTAATTCTTGGCAAGGATATGAATCTTATCGAATCCTTGCGTTCACCTATCTTCTGGGGCGCAATAGTGATTGACTGTATTATGGTTCTTATTATGACAGTATATTTCAAGAGAAAGAATCGCAAACAGGAGCAAAAATAACAGGAACGGACAAAAAGCTCCCAAAAGGGAGCTTTTTGCGTATATTTTAAGCAAAATTTAGTTTTTTATTACACTTTTTCTAAAAAATGTTGACTTATTATTATGAAGGAACATTTTTGATTGGAGATAAGCTGATGGTACTGTTCAAAAAAGCGAGAGTCCCCCTTGACGATAGCGAGATAATCGATTTATATTGGCAAAGGGACGAGAAGGCAATAGACGAAACGGATTTCAAATACCGAAAGTATCTGTTTACGATAGCATATAATATTCTTTACAGTAACGAGGACTCTGAGGAGTGCCTTGATGATACTTATGTCGGTGCGTGGAATACCATTCCGCCTGAGCGCCCGAGCTATCTTAAAGCATACTTAACCACAATAATACGCCGTGTTTCTATAAATAAGTATAATGAAAAGAACAGGAACAAGAGAGTTCCTTCGAATATGACCGAATCACTTGACGATATTGGGGATATTATGGGAGAAAATACTTTGATAAACGAAATACAGTCAGAGCAGCTTGGAAAAGCTATCAGTGATTATCTAAGAACACTGAGCAAAAGGCAAAGATATATTTTTATGAGTCGGTATTACGTTGCCGATTCAATAGATAAGATTGCAAGTGAGCTTAATGTCAGTAAATCAACTGTAAATAAAGAAATTGCCCTCATAAAATCGGGCTTGAAGGCAGCGCTTGAAAGGGAGGGATATACGGTATGAGAAGAGAAGATTTCAATAATGCTCTTAATTATATTGACTATGACCTCGTTGAAGAGTACGTTGCAGAAAAGGAACAAATACAAAAGAGAAAAATGCTGAGTCGCAGTTTTGTACGGTTTGTTCCCGTGGCTGCGTGCCTTGTACTTGTTATCACGTTTTCGCTTACGTTGTTACCTATGATTATCAATAATCAGTTTGGATATTCCGGTGAGGACGTGCCATCAGGCGAAGAGAATTTACCGGAATCTACTACAAGCAGTAATGAAGTAATATCTCCGTTGCCGCCGGATGATGAAGGAAGCGAAGGAGTAATTCCGGAGGGACCTGGGCAAGACGGCGGAACTTCGGGAGAAGGAGTGAGTCCGGGTGTTCCGAGTCCGGATGGACCGGGATATCAGGAGCCCGGAAATATAGGCAAGCCGGATGATCGGATATTTAGCTTCAATTTTGTATATCAAAGTGTGCTGTACGAATTGAATTTTGAATCGCAGGATACTGAATCCTTCTTGCAGGAAAGAGAAGAAAAATCCCTTTCGGCAGATGAAGTAGGGGAGTATATTACCAATGTGAACGTATATTCTATTTTAAGCGGTGAGGAAATTTCTTGTCCTATATACAGTAGTGCTAACGGAAGTGGCATAATAGTTGAATTGTTTGAAGGACTGTATTTTTTGGCGGAATAAATAAATAAAAGATAAAAGGAGAAGCTTATGAAAAAAATTATTTCGATTATATCTGTTTTTCTTGTTCTTATGATGTTGTTGCCGTCGTGCGATATTTTTGTGCCGGATGAAACAACGAAAGAGCAGGAGTGTACTGTGCATCAATGGAGTGAGTATAAGCACAATGGCTACGTGCATTGGCGTGAATATACTTGCGGTTGCCCTTGGCCTGAGATAGTTGAGGAGCATTTCAATAACGATGGCGATCTGCTTTGTGATGTTTGCGGATTTGAAATGGTCGAAGCTAAATATGACGACAATGCTGTTGCTTTGGCTGGCGAAAAAATGAACGTGACGTATAACGATTCAATAGACGAGGGCTACCGTGCCTTCCTTGAAAAGCTTAACGTTTTTTCTGCAAAGCTCACGGCAAAGATCTATGAACGATTTGGAAGCGGCGAGAATATTTCGGTTTCTCCAATATCCGTGTATATGGCGCTTGCACTTGTTTGCGAGTGTTCTAATGGCGAAACAAGGAATGAGGTTTTGCGTGCAGTTGGTGTAACGTATGAGGAAGTAAACAAGTACACAAAATATCTTTATGCGTTTTGTAATCAAGAGCATTATGCCTGGAACGAACAGAATGAGAGAGTGCTTTCGGGTTACGAGCTTCTTACAAACTCAATTTGGCTTGATGACAGTGTGGCTTTCAAAAATGCAGGTATAGAAAAGCTTTCAAAGGATTACAACTGTGATGTTTTTCAAACTGATTTCGGAACTGATTCTGCAAAAGAGGCGATAAAATCCTATATCAACGAAAAAACCAAGGGACTCATTGATGGAAATCTTCCGCTTGACCCATACACAGCTTTCGTTCTTCTCAACACCTTCTATCTTAATGATGCGTGGTCTGATCTCGGTGATGACCTAAGCTTTACAAAGGAAGAGTATGCTTTT
The DNA here is from genome assembly GCA_045606265.1 of Eubacteriales bacterium. Classification (GTDB taxonomy): domain Bacteria; phylum Bacillota; class Clostridia; order Oscillospirales; family CAG-272; genus RGIG4608. Next base: position 853 of record JAZURO010000133.1, on the reverse strand, counting down.
GAAAATTCAGACGGTACAACCGTCAATAAGAATTTATTGATGGGCTATTATTCACTCGGAAGAGCGCATAATTTTGGTGACTATTCTGTTTTCTATGCTCAAACATCCAATGGATACAGAATCCATTTCTTAGTGCCAAACAGCGATAATAGTGTTGACGTTATTTTTACTCAAGCTAACATAGAGAACGTTCTTTCTGTGAATGATTGGGGCGGTTATGATTATGAGAATATGGTCTGCTATAATACACGAGTTTTCTTCCCTGAGTTTGAGGCGGATTTTGGTGAGATTATCAATGACGTGATGATTGAAGATTTTGAAATAGCTACTCTTTTTGACGAGACCGCTTGTAATATGAATAATGTTACTGATACGCAGGTTTTTTGTTCTAGTATTGTTCATAAGAGCAAATTGAAGGTCGATAAAACGGGTATTGAAGGCGCCGCAATTACAGCTGCCATAATGGCAGGTGAAGCGGTTGATCCTTTCACCTATGAATACAATGACTTTGTTGTTGACAAAGCATTTGCTTTCATTCTCACCGATAGATACGGAACAGTACTTTTCTCAGGCGCAGTTAATAGCATTAAATAAGTATAAATTGGGGTTTATAGATAAGTTAGCGCAAACCCAAGCGATTGTTTCGTCCACCTTTTCAAAGGTGGCTCTCCACGAGTAGTGGCGCCCGCCGCGTAGGCGAAACGGCATTTTCTTTTTGCAAAGCTTTTTCTTTTGTGCCTCTTGTGGCAAAAGAAAAAGCGTCTAACAAATCTTGATAGCAAAGCCGTTTAGCCGCTTTCTTTGACAGCAAAGGCGCAAAGAAAGCTCCAAAGAAACGCCGAAATACAGGGCT
>JAZURO010000132.1:0-2503 GCA_045606265.1 Eubacteriales bacterium | reverse complement strand
GCCAACTCCTTGGCCCACAGAACGACATGGCTACGATCCGACTTGTTTCTACAAGCTTTGCGTAAATTTTCGATAATTCACGAGTGAATTATCGGTACGAACAAACAAACGCCCTTACGAAAATAAATTTTCGACGGTCATTTCTTTATCCGTACTACGAAAATCCCTCCCAAGGGAGTGATTTTCTAAAATTTACTCAACTTATACGCAGACATCAAACTTGTATCTTGTTTCTTATGCTTAAATTAACATTGTTATGGATAAAGAAGCAACTAAACTTGCCTCTCTGCACCAAACAATATCTTTTTTACAAATAATGTGTCTATTAACAGAGTAGCAAATCACAGATTTTTGAGGCGCCTGTTAAAATGCCTCAAAAATCGTTATGTGTTGCAACGCAACACGATTTGCGCAGAGTCTTGCCACGAAGTTCTATTAAAAAGCTTTTTGGTTCTTTTTCTCGAAAAAGAACAGAATCCTTTTCCTTGTAACTTTTTGAAAAAAGAACGTAAATGTTTGTAAATGTTTCTTAATAACAAAATTTATGAATGAAGAGAGAAGATAGCAATAAAAAGGGCAGACTCGAACATATCGGTCTGCCAATTTTACGTTAATTAATCCAATTAATTAAGCACGGTTAACTTTGCCTGAACGAAGGCAACGAGAGCAAACTGCAACGGTAACGGGAGTGCCGTTAACGATTGCTTTTACCTTTCTGATGTTGGGCTTCCAAGTTCTGTTTGTCTTGCGGTTAGAGTGAGAAACGTTCTGACCGAAAACAACGCCTTTTCCACAAACACTGCATTTTGCCATAATGACACCTCCTAATAAAAGCGCAATAAATACGCACAATTTACAAAAATAGTTTACGAACAGTTGATATTATAACATAGAAAAATCCAAAATGCAAGAGTTTTTTGAAAATTATTTTATATAAATACAAAAAATGCTCAAAAAGTATGATTTTTTTGCTCAAAATATATCTCTCCGCCGTATTCGGTATTACCGCAAAGCGATGCTTCAATTCTGAGCAGGCGATTATATTTAGCAATTCGCTCGCCTCTGCAAGGCGCACCTGCTTTAATAAACGGTGCATTTGTAGCTACAGCGATATCGCAAAGTGTGGTATCCTCGGTTTCTCCCGAACGGTGGGAAAGAATAAAACGGTATCCGTTTTCCTTGGCGAGTCGGATTGTTTGCAATGTTTCGCTTAACGTACCGATCTGGTTGGGTTTAACCAGAATTGCATTTGCAATTCCCATTTCAATTCCGTCTGAGAAGCGAGTGGGACTGCTTACGAAAAGATCATCTCCAACAAGCATAATTTTTCCGCCCAGACGGTGAGTCATTTTCTGCCAGCCAACATAATCCTCTTCTGCAAGACCGTCTTCAATGGATATAATGGGATATTTCTCTGTGAGCTTTTCATAGTAGTCGATAAGCTCGTCGGCAGTATATTCGATTTTGCGTTTCAGAGTGCGATATACTCCCTCGTCCCTGTCGAGCCAGGAGCTTGACGCAACGTCAAGGGCGATTTTTACGTCATTTGTATTGTAGGTGCTTCTTTCAATTGCCTCAACAAGAAGGTCGAGAGCTTCCTCGTCGTCGTGAAGATCGGGAGCATATCCGCCCTCGTCACCGACGGAGCTTGAAAGTCCTTTTTCCTTCAAAATATTTCCAAGATTGTGATATATTTCACTGCCCATTCTGAGAGCATTGGCAAAATTATCAGCTCCCACGGGCAGTATCATAAATTCTTGGATTTCAATATTGTTATTCGAGTGCGCTCCGCCGTTAATTACGTTGAACATAGGCACGGGCATTCTGTATGCCGAAAGTCCACTCAGATATTTATATATCGGTACGTGATAATAGTTGGCGCTCGCTCTTGCGCAGGCAAGGGAAACAGACAAAATTGCGTTTGCGCCAAGCTTTCCCTTGTTTTGAGTGCCGTCAAGCTCAATTAATGCTTTGTCGATTCCTATTTGGTCGGTTGAATACATTCCGTAAAGTGTGGGGGAGATTTTTTTGTTGACGTTTGCAACTGCTTCACCCACTCCCTTTCCGTGATAGCGCTCCTTTTCTGCATCACGCAGCTCAACTGCCTCGTGTTTGCCGCAAGATGCCCCCGACGGTGCGCTTGCAACTCCTACCGTTCCGTCGTTTAATACAACGGTTGCTTCTACTGTCGGATTTCCACGTGAGTCGAGTATTTCCCTTGCACAACATTTGTATATTTGTGGTTTGTTTGTCATATTTTTTACTCCTTTTTGTAGGTATGTAGAAGATTAATTGCACTTTAACGGAGAAGTTATAAATTGAAGATGTGGGAAGTTACAAATTAGGAATGTGGGGACATTTTTGAAAAGTTACAAATTAAGGATGTGGGGGCTTTTTTGCAAAACCGCCCCCACGCCCCTGAAAAACTTTGATGGATTGGTTTGTACGGACTTTGCGTAAATTTTCGATAATTCACGAGTGAATTATCGGTACACCCACTAAA
>JAZURO010000131.1:0-2896 GCA_045606265.1 Eubacteriales bacterium | reverse complement strand
ATTTCCTTTATGACCGTTCCGTCACGACGGATAACCGAAATCTGTGCCTTATCCTTTTCCACCTTGTCAATTCTGAACTGCACATAGTTAATTTCACGCAACTCGCCTTCGGCAAGGGGAATTTTGTGAGAGCCCTTTCTTTTCGTCCTGTGCCCGACTGCCCAGAAATAATCGATGATTTTTAATTTCATCGTAATCACCTCACTCTTGATCTAAAATTGCCTCGTCGAGCATCAGATCGTCAAAGAACGGCGCTCTGAAATCCTTTTTGCAATCGTTGCAGTAAACGATATCGGGAGCGATATCGATCATAACGTCATTTCCGTATTTCTTTACAGTACCGCTACCGTCCATACGGGTTAGATTTTCACTACCGCAGTATGGGCATTTTAATTTTTCAGCCATAATAAATCTCCATTAAGAGTATATCTGCATAATTCTTACGTCGGAGAAGTCCTTTGCCAAAAGCTTTTTCTTGTCGATATAGAAGCACAGGAAGCCCTCGTCGGTGAAGTTGATGCAAATATCGTCGGTTTCAAGCGAGTCAAGCTGGAATAGCATCTGCCAGCCGTCAATGCACTCATAAAAGAATCCGTTATCCATAGAGGGTTCACCGAGAAGCAGGTGGGTTTCTCCTTCATCGTCCAAAAATCCTGCTTCTACACACTCGAATTCTACCTGCATTTCTCTGAAGGAAAGATCCTCTCCATCCTCGTCAACAAAGCGCATAGGCTCAAGGTTTTCATCGCTCTCGTGATAGATAACTCTGCAAGCGTTAAGATTATCGGGGCTAAAAGGCATTTCATCAAGGTCATAGAAGAAATACAGCATACCTTTCCCCGGAAGCAGTCCTTCTTTATCGCACTTTGCAACCTCGGAAAGATTTATCTGCCCGATGAAGGAAAGGTCATACTCCTCACCATCCACCTCAATGTACGGCCACTCGAAGCCTTGGGGGACGTCGGGATTACCGAAAAGCTTTGATGCGCCTATTGGCAATTCGTTTTCTGCGTATTTTGTTTTGAGTCTTATACTATTCATAATTGTACTCTCCTTTACGCCTATATTATCTCACACCTTGTCTTTTACTTGGTCGCTTTTATGGCGACATTTACGATCTGTCCTGTTTTTTAATGCGTCGGCATTATTTACGCCCTTCTAAATAGTCTTTGTATTCTTCTCTCTGCTTTATAATCCACGCATTTGCAACTGCTCGTTCGCTTTCCGACTTATGTTCTGTACCATCCAAATCTGTATATGTCGGGCTTGGAATGGAAGATGAACTACCAGATCCACCTGAACCTCTTCCAAAATTCCTTGCTATGTAAACAGAACCCATTATTATATACTTCCAAATGTAAATCGAAGCAATAATCATCAATACAGAACCAACACCAATTAAAGCTATAATTGCTTTTTCTGCAATAAATGCGTGCAAAATTGTAGGTATATCCTCTCCTGTTATACCATAATTGATAAATGCCATTATAACCGGAGGAATAAACGTAATAAAGGCAACTACCGTCATAATAATGTTACTGAATAAAATTGATAACAAAATCCCTTTTACTCTATCCTTAACTTCATAATCTTCAGAGAGTAAATTATCAAATCTTTCTCCAAATCCTACTGCGGAAATAACAGAGGAAAATAGGCAAATCACGATCAGTGCTAAATATAGCCATCCGATATTACCCGTTTCAACAGTAAAATCCATATTGAATAGTCCTATGGTTTTTCCGTTAATATCCGAAGCGTAGAAAATCTCCATTACGAATACTAATACAGACCACAAAACGGCAAATAATAGTCCGATTGCATTGCAGCCTCTTCTAAGCAGCATACAGGTCAGAGGCGCAAACAATAAAATTGCAAAGAAAGGATAAATCATCCCTAATATTTCAAATAGCATTTTTGCGTCTGTTACTTCGACCGGTCCTTGACCGATATATTGGGCTAACCCTTCGGGCAATATTGCTCCATTATGAATACAGCAAAAAGCAAATAAACCCATAAAGAGCAAAGCTATACCGCTATAAATAATTGTTCTGTTTCCTGATTTCATAGTTAACCTCTTTTTAAAAAACTTCAAAGCCTAATTCATATAATAGCTCGTTAATATCGTTAAAATCAAATATTCCTCTTGATATGCAAAAGGCAATTGCAAGATCGTAATCATCCGACCTTGACAGGCTGTATCCTGCCGAGGCAAGGAGTATATTTGCATCATCTCTCGAAAGCTCAAGAGCAAGGCACAACGCAATGACCGTTTTCTTTGACGGAACGTATTTTTTACTTGAACGGATTTTTGAAAAGAGCCTGCGGTCGATCTGCGCCCTCTTATATACGTCGCTGTCTTTCTGTCCCGTTCGGTCTATCATCATAAAAAGCAGCTCGTTGAATGAGGCGTTTTTGTTTTCGAGCATATACAGCTCCACCTCGCTCAAATTGATTTCTGCCATACGAAGCATTCGACCTCCGAATGCTCCTTTTATTGTGGATTCGCCGCCTTTTGCAATGTATTCTTTACATTGTATAACTAAATCCTTCATTTTTTCTCACCTTTAGCGGCGAGGAACGCCTTAAAGCTTTCCTCATATCCCGATTTGTCAAAGGCTGTGGCAGAGATGTCTATATCTGCACGCAAATTAATTTCCCTAAGACCATACTGATATCTGAATGCGCATCCATCAATTTGTTTTACGCTATCTGGCAGAATGATTTTTTTCGGTGTAACGTAATAATAGTCCTTGTCTTTCTCTCTTGAGTCAAAGGCGCAGGAGCATATAACCTCAACACCGTCGGGAATCTCCACCGTGTCGTCATAGCCATTGTAGCCGTAGAGGAAACGCTCTCCCAGTATGACAAATCTATCGTCCTTTATCCTTTTAAGGAA
>JAZURO010000130.1:0-4343 GCA_045606265.1 Eubacteriales bacterium | reverse complement strand
AAAAGGTAAGCTTTATATGATTCCCGAAAATGCACAAAAACCTGCTGACGGCAGAGTGAAATATAATATTCTTGCAGATATTGAGGCTAAAAAGGCTCGTCTTTCAGAGATGAGACCGCTTACCGCAGGTGAAGTTGAACGCCTTCGTGAAGAGTTTATGATTGAGTTCACCTACAACTCCAACGCAATCGAGGGCAACACCCTTACGCTTAAAGAAACAGCAATGGCTCTTGAGGGTATGACCATTGACCAGAAGCCCCTCAAAGACCACCTTGAGGCGGTTGGACACAGAGATGCATTCCTTTATGTTCAGGATATTGCAACAAAGGATATGCCCATCAGCGAGAGCGTAATCAAAAACATCCACTCCCTTGTTCTGATAAACAGACCCGAAGATAAGGGCACATACCGCAGAATCCCCGTTCGCATTATGGGAGCTTATACAGAGCCTCTGCAGCCGTATATGGTTCAACCTGCAATGGAAGGACTCCTAATTGAAGATAAAAAGCGTGCCGAAACAATGAATATCATCGAACGCATTGCCCGTTTCCACCTTGAATTTGAGGGCATACACCCCTTTGTCGACGGCAACGGCAGAACAGGCAGACTCATTATGAATCTTGACCTCATTCGCAACGGTTATCCGCCGATAAACGTCAAGTTCACAGACCGCAAACGCTATTACGACGCCTTCGATGCCTATTACCGTGATAACGACGCTTCAAAAATGACCGCCCTCATCGCAGAATATGTCAACGAAAGACTGGATGAGTATTTAGAGATTTTAGGTGACTAATCTTTCGTAAACAATAACAGCATAGCAACACAGCTTGTTTTTACAGAGCTGTGTTGTTTTTTATTGACAAATTGGCTATAAAATGATATCATTCAATCAAGATATAATGATATCATTTTGGAGGTGATTTCATTGATTAAGGAGAACAAGGCAAGCCGAACTCGACAAGTTCAATTCAGAATGGATCCTGAAAAGGTAAAGAGATTACTTGCAGCCATTGCTTATGATGATAATATGCACAGTATGGCAGATTTGTTTAACAAGGCGGCTGACGAATACTTGAAAAAACAAAAAGAAAATGGAGGAAACAGCAATGGCGAATAAAGTAAAATATCGTACCGAAGACCAAGTGAGAGATTGTGCGAAAATTATATTAGGTTTTGATGCCGAAGAATCAAAAATTCAACAAGGTACAGGACAAATCACAACCTTTAATCAGTTAGGCTTCAAAGGTGTAAATGATAAACCCGATGGTTGGTATTTACCCGACGATCATAATATTCCTGCCATAATACTCGAAACAAAATCAGAAGCAGAGGATATATCACTTCAAAAATGGGTTGATGAACTTAACAAAAACTGCAATATCGTTGCAACAAAATATAAGCAAGTGGTAGGTATTCTCTACAATGGTATTGATGTGCGTGTTTTTAAAAACAACATTGAAGATGTAGAAGTCTCATCGACACTGCAAAATAAATCGTATTATGTTGCGTTGTTCACCAAAAATGCTATAGATAAGCAACGCATTTACAATCTTACAAAAAAGATTAACGATTGTCTTCATACGGAATTTGGCATCAAGAATTTGTATCATCGAATGATTTTTACTGCGTGTGCTTTGGTTGCTAAAAGATACGAAGCTATTTTGATTGAGGGTATGAATTTTTCATTGATGAAAAGTTCTATTTTAAGCACTTTAAATAAATCTTTAGAGGAAAGCAAACGGCAAAATTTAAAACTGGATTTATTGACTGAAGTTTATGCAGAAATCAAAATGAATAATGCATCCAATCAAGAAGCAATTGATAATTTTATAAAATGGGTTTCAGAAATCTCCGATTGCGTTAATTCTGACTATTGGAACGGCGAAGACGTAATGGGTATATTCTTCAATGAATTTAACCGTTATAAAAAGAAATCCGAAAGCGGACAAGTGTTCACGCCTGACCACATAACCTCATTTATGTACCGACTTATTGACATAGACCAGAACGATAGAATTTTGGACGCAGCCTGTGGTTCCGGCGCGTTCCTTGTTAAGTCTATGTGTAATATGATTAAAGAGGCGGGAGGTATAAATGCCAAAAAGACTCCGGAAATAAAAGAAACACAGTTGTTCGGAATAGAGTTTGACAGGGAAATTTTTGCTCTTGCTTGTGCTAATATGCTTATCCATAAAGACGGAAAAACAAATTTAGAGCAATTAGACACACGCACGCAAGAAGCCTGTGATTGGATAAAAGCAAAAAGTTACAAAACCAATAAGAAAGGAGAATTTCAAAAAGACAAAAATGGCAACTTAATTTTGAAAAATAATTACATAACGAAAGTTTTAATGAATCCTCCGTTTGAACGCAAATACGGATGCATGACCATTGTGAACAATGTTCTTTTGAATGTTCCACCACGCACCAAATGTGCCTTTATTTTGCCCGACAAGAAACTTGAAAAGGACAATGGTGCAAAGTTGTTAAAACATAGTACTTTGGAGAAAATTATCAAACTGCCCGAAAAAGTTTTCTCTGAAGGTGTAACAACATCTGTTTTTATTTTTGAATCTGGTGTTCCTCAAAACAACAAAGAAATTTTCACCTGCTACATAGAAGACGACGGTTTAGAGACGGTCAAAAACCAAGGTAGACAAGATATAAAAGACAGATGGCAAAGTATAGAGGACAAATGGGTTGAAATTATCCGCAAGCAGTCTGGTGATGACACGATAAAGTGGATTAAGCCTTCGGAACACTTGAGTTATCAGGTTCCTGAAAAAGAGTTTGAAATTAGCGAAGAAGATTTTACTAAAACTATGATGGACTACTTGATGTTCAAGCAAGGCGTTGATATAAAAGAATTCAGTGATAAACTGATAAATAAAGTTTTATATAATAGTTCAATTGACAGCAACAGTGATGGTATTATATCTATTTCCTTGGAAAGTGTAGGGAATAACAATGAATAAAATAAACACAAGCGATTGGAAAGAGTTTAGAATAGGCGATTTATTTGATATTCATCCCACCAAAGCATATAAACTAACAAATAGTTCTCTTTTTGAGGAGGACGGCATTAACCCTGTGGTTGTTAACTCATCATTCAACAATGGTATTGGTGGTTATACAAATCAGCCTATAACAGAGAACGGTAATATAATTACCTTTAGCGACACTACCACAGCAACGGCAATGTTTTATCAAGCCAAACCATTTGTTGGTTACGCACATATACAGGGAATGTATCCTGTTGGTAAATACTCAGAACAATGGAACGAAAAGGCTTTGCTATTTTTCTTATCTGTATTTAGAAATAGAGCTATCAATTCAAATTTTGATTATGTAAACAAATTTACTCGTGAATCAGCAAAAGAAATGATAATAAAGTTGCCGGCTGACAAAGACGGCAATCCCGATTTTTAATATATGAAAGAATAAAAGAAAAATCGGGAAATTGCAGTCAGCGCTTCGCTGACTAAATTGCAGTCAGCGAAGCGTGCCAATATTTCTCGAAAAATTGGCATATCTAAATGGAAAGAATTTGTGTTGTCTGAAATTCTAAATATGCAAAAACAAGTTGAAATTAGTCCTATACAAGCTTATTATGATAAAGGAAATGGAAAAAAATATCCTTTTTATGGGCAATCAAAAATAAACAATGGAATTATTTCGTATATTTCTTTGGATGATAAGTTTTTAAACAACAAAGAAGCTTTATGTGCTATATTAATTCATTCAAATACTCATGAATGTGTTTTGGCTACAACACCTTTTTATTTGAAAGATGGACACGGAGCAACAAGCATATTTAGTAACCCCAAATTAACAGAATTATCGGCATTATTTATAATATCAGTATTAAAAAATACAATGTCTGAAAAATTCAATTACGACAAAAAAGCCACAAAAGAAGCACTGAAAGAATTGAAAATATTGTTGCCATCAAACAAGAGCGGTGAGCCTGATTATGATTATATGTCGGCATATATCAGTAAAGTTAAAAAGCAAAGTTTAAATACACTGAATTTGCTACGGACCGTGTAATAGAGTGTAAACCCAAAACAATGGCACATATCTTGCATAAATTTCAAGTTGAAACACAAAGGAGAGGCACCATGAACTTTATAGATCTTGCCACCGACAGATATTCGGTGCGAAAATTTACGGACAAGCCTCTTGAGAAAGAGGTTATCGACAAGATACTTGAAGCGGGGCATATTGCGCCTACGGGCTGCAATTATCAGCCACAGAGGATTCTTGTTATGAGCAATGAAGAAACCCTTGCAAAGCTGAAAGACTGCACTCGCTGCCATTTTGATGCACCCTGTGCAATG
>JAZURO010000129.1:0-12242 GCA_045606265.1 Eubacteriales bacterium | reverse complement strand
AAGAAGAAGTAAAAAAACAAGTAATCAAAGAAAGCAAAAAACACACATACAAAGAACTATTCCAGATGTACATAACTAAGTACGCAAAAGTATATAAGAAAGAACGAACAGTAAAGTCAAATGAAGACCAAAGCCGCTTATACATAGAACCAATCCTTGGGGACATGTATGTGGACGAGATAGAAGAGCAGCACGTGTTGGATGCATACCCAGTATGGGTCGAAAAAACATCGTTCTCTACAGCAAACAAGGTCCTGTCATTGCTGTCAAGTTTCTGGGATTGGTGTGAAAGTTACAAGTATCTGCCACGTGACAGCAATCCATGTAAGTACGTCAGAAAAGGTAAAACGCAAACAGCATGCAAGAAAACAACCCTAGACATAGACGGATACAAGGGATTGTTTGCAGCACTAGAACGTGGACCGATAGAAACTGACATGCATGAGAAATACTTCCGGATCATAAAATTGCTGGCATTAACAGGGTGTCGCAGTTCAGAAATCCGCTGTCTGAAAGTCAGAGAGGTAGACCTAGAACATAAGGTCCTGCACCTTGAAGACAGTAAGACAGGTGCAAGGGATGTTAAGTTGCCTGATTTGGCGATAAAAGAATTAGAAATTGCGCTGGCAGAGGCAAAAATGATAGGCAGCGAATATGTGTTCGCCAGCCGAGGGAACATCTTCCAAGGTGTACAGGATATACGTAAGCCATTCCAATGGGCTCTCAAGAAAGCTGGCCTGCCACAGATGAGAATCCACGACCTGCGCCATTCATTCATCACTATGGGGGCTAACACAGGACAGAACATGGTCGCCATGCGAGATGCAGCAGGACACAGCCGGATCACCACGACCGAGGGATACACCCATCTGGCTGATGAACAGACTTTCATCGCAGTGAACAATATTGCCAATGCAATATGTGCATAATTCTTCCAAAAACCGCAGATTTCTGCGGTTTCTGGTTTGTCTATTTCGCTGGACTTGTGTGTTTCTTTCGGTATGTTGTGTGTAGAAACAAGAACAAAAAAAGAGGTAAAAACAATGGCAAAAATAAAGAAAAACGTATACCTGGCAGCATTCGCAAGAGAGGTAACAGACTATGAGGGCGTAGATGCAATCTGCAAAGCCCTGGGCATCAAAGATGGCACAGAAAGCGATGCATACTGCTGGCTTGAAGAGGAGCGCACAGAAAAGGAAATAATCCAGATCCTGCGCAAAATTGGATACGACATTCCAAAAGAAATCGTGGGGTCAACAGAAAAGAAATTTGATAGCACAGTACAAGAATAAGGAAAATAGAGATGAAAGGTGTTAATACAGAATTCGGATTCTATGGCGCAATCAAGAGTAGATTTGATGAACAGGAACAGATTGAAAATATCTGGTTTACAGTCTTCCAACGTATAAGACAGATATGCCCAGAACTAACAAACAAAAGGATTAAGGATTTGCTAAACAGTAAAATCGGTAGGCACTTTGCTGATGAATTGCTAGATATGCCTGGTGACATAACAATGGCCACTGTGTTAATGCGAATAGCAATGTTAACCAAGCTTAGTATGAGAAAATGGTTGGTATACCAAGGTGGGTATGCATTAGTTATGGAACCTGTCGACAATAAAATGCTGTTTAAGTCTGCAATCAAACACGAAATGAGAAAGAAATCAATAAGAAATCTAATGATAGACATGATCGGGTGTAAAGATGATGCAATCTGGCCAGATCCAGAAACCTGGATAAATGCAGACAACATTCCAACTAGTGAATTAAAGTCGATGTGGCAGTACATACAAAGAGAAATCAAAACCAAGGGTAAAAAATAATGGACACACTAAGAACACTTCAACAGAAACTGCGTGCGGTCGAAAAACAATCGGCTGATGCAAAATACCCAACAGGCTTGATAGTGGACTTATCAGGCCCACAGGGAAACATATATGCCTTGATAGGCATGTGCAATCACATAATCAGAGAATTGGGGCTGTCACCCCAGGAAAGGGAAGAATATGAAACCGAACTAGATGCTGCCGAGGTTTACAAAGAAAAATTGAAAGTCATGAGCAAATGGTTCGGTATCGTATTCACAGGATTGGAGGACTAAGACATGCCAAGACAAACACAACCACAAAGACCAGAAGAACCGAAAGAAACCAAAAGCGTATATGTGTCTGCCATTCGGCAAGAAATGCGAACCATGGAGGGCATAGATGCCATGCTGGCAATTATGAAGACCGGCAGCCAAGGTGTATGGGAATGGCTGCACAAAAAGCATACAGAGAAAGAAATCATACTGACACTGCGATTGTTGGGCTACAAGATAGACCCAGCCATCACCGGATCAGACGAACAATATCAGATATTATGGTAAGGAGGCTCCATGATAAATTTTAATAGCACTTCATTTGTGACAGAGGCAGCCCAATTACTGGCCGTTCTCATGAAAGAGATTGTTAGTTCAACTATGGACAAAAGAACCAAGCTGAAACACTTGAAAGAGAAATGCGCTGGATATGGATTCAGGTATGAAAAGATAAGCAAGGACTTGAGAGAGCTGACCGTGAAATTCTTCTGCCGGAACGTGGAAAGCAAGGCTGTAATCAAAATAGAAAATGTTGGCACAACAATAACGCTAGACTTCAAGGAAGAAATGCTGATTTAGGCAAACACAGAATAAATATTGCGAACGAAAAATATTCATGGCACAATTCAAAAAAAGGAAGGAGTATCAAATGCCAAAAGTAAAAAAAATATTCACCGAGTATGGCCTGGATTTTGATAATAATAAATATGGGTTTGGCCGCAGTACAGAGTACGAATACACTGACGGCACAGAAATGAGAACCCATGAACAGGTTAAATTCAAGAAAGTGAAAGCAAGATATTTTAGAATTTGGATTGGCAAGATAGTATTTGTGATAGACTCAGACAGACCGCATTTTTCATTCCGCAAAAAGAAACGCTGGAACTTCAAGATAGTGTACGGCAAAAGTGGAATTAAGTAACATAAAGAAAAAAATGGACAAAAAGTAAGAATTTGACAATTTTTTCTTGACAACGACAATAGGTGTGCTATTTTCTGGTAGCAAGAAATGTATCAAAACTTGCAATAAGGACCAGAAATGATCATCGCTATTGAGGGTATGGATGGAGTTGGTAAATCCACCTGTGCCAGATCGCTAGCAAACTATCTTAACTATGAATATGTCTCTACGCCCATACAGACATTCTTCAAGGGCGGTAACAATAACCCAGAATTTAAGAATACGATGAATATCATGTACGATATGACAGATTCTGTCGTAAAATCGTATTTTATAGGACTTGGAAATTTAGTAGCCTGTAGACATAAGGACAACATAGTACTGGACAGACATTTTGCTTCTAACTACTTTTGGAATGGTACTCCTGAATCAGAAATTGTATTTAAGCACCTTATAGAGCTAATAGGCAAGCCCGACATTACATTCTTGTTAAAGGGTAGTGTCCAGACAAGAATGAAGAGATTGTATGAAAGAGATCCGAATGGTTGGGATTTGAAAGACCCAGAAAAACATGTGATTGGACATGATAAAATGGAAGATTTCCTGATTAGATTTGATATCCCATATATTGCAATAGACACAGACAACATAAATCAACAAAAAGTGTTTGAAACAGTCAAGCAACACGTTATCAATATGAGCAAAGGTAAAAAGCGATAGAGATGGAAATACTATTCCCTGCTGGTTCATTAAAGCATGTGGACGTAGCAATACGTAGTGGAGTAGATGCGGTTTATGGCGGTTTTAAGAAATGGAACGCAAGAGATAAGGCAGATAACTTTTCATTCAAGCAATACAAGACCGTATTAGACAGGCTGCACGAAAACGGAATACGCTTTTACCTTACATTGAATACTTTGCTTTTTGACACAGAAATTGCAGAAATTCTTAAACTGTTTAAGCAACATCCAGAATATTTACCAGATGCATTCATTGCCACAGACATTGGTCTTATAACAGAATTAAGAAAGAATTTTGCTAATGTACCTGTTCATCTTTCTACTCAGTTTGGGATACATAACTCGGATGACATGAAACTTGCCGAGCAATTAGGTGTTGAACGTGTCGTCCTGGCCAGAGAGTTGACCAAGGACACAATAAGACAAATATGTGACAATTCTCCCCTTGAAACAGAATGCTTTGTATATGGATCTCAGTGCATTAGTTTTTCAGGGCAATGTTATTTTTCATCTCTCCTAAATGGAGGCAGTGGTAATAGAGGCAAGTGTGAGATTTTCTGTAGGGATAGATATTGCACAAAGCATGCCAGCGGAAATTTGTTATATGTTACAGATATGAATTGCGCTGGGGTTATCAAAGACTTGCCACAAGTGACAAGTTGGAAATTAGAGGGCAGAAAAAGAAATCCTTACCAAATAGGAAACTATGTAAATTATATGAAAGCCGGCGAGTTAATTCATCCACAGACTGGATATATGTACGGAACATCAATAGAACAAAATGGTCTGTATAGCGAAAAACATACCAGGGCTGTGCCATTGATATATGCCGCACCGTATGATATTGCAGGAAATAATATAAGTTTTAACATACACTCCAGCCAAGGATTTATTCAGGATATAACATACATTGACAGTTGTGGCGAGGGGCATAAATTTAAAAGACCGGTGCCTGCATGTTTCATTGAATTCGATCCAGATAGTTTTTCACACACAATAGAAGAACAAACAGGGAAGAATGTTTATAAAATAACCGGCAGTGAATCAATAGGAACTCCTCTTTACATTGATAAGACAACTCTTGAGAAGATAACACAATCTGTCAAAAAAACACATGCTCAAAACAGCAGTAATCGTTCCGATGTGAATGAAATATGGCTTGAAACAAATGATAAAAATAAGTTAAAAGGACTTATGGAACGCTATCCAACGCATACCTTCGTGTATGATGTTGGATCAATAGCAAATCTAGAAAGATGTACTGATTTAGAAAACGACAACATAATATACAAGTTGCCCATGTTTAATTTCGATAACAAAAATCTGCAACATCTCTATCGGCAATTCGCTGGCAAAAGAGTGATGTTTACACACATAGGCCAACTCTCAGCATTTATAGATATACCATTAAGAGAAAGATTGGTAGATTATACGATACCAGTATGGAATAAAAAGACATTACAGTACCTTAAGGGACAAGGTATAAACACATTTACTGCATCGCCAGAACTATCAACAAAACAGAATGGCAAAATTCTTGCCGGCGAGAACTTTAATAGTATTTCCTACGGCAGATTGCCACTGGTGTTTACCAGAATGTGTTTCAGACATTTATTCGGATGTAAAGAATGCTCATACAACAAGACCAAGACAATGAAAAATATAGATAAGGGAATTGATTTTGATGTTAAGTGTTATCCCGACTTCAGAATTATACTTGCGAGTGAGCCTATACACAATACAAGCACTGCAGGAATCAGCAGATATGTAGTTAATGACTTAAGCATTGAACAAGTTTTTGACTTATTATCTGGGAAACAACCGATTGCTGGATATGCATGCAATCAAAATACAAAAAGGCGTTAAATTGAAAACAAAAAGTATTTGGGGGCAACCACCAAGCAGGCTCTACGGTTTAATTAGATTGGCGGAACATACGTTTAATGGACATTTCAATGCCTGCGTTGTTGGATGTTCTGATGGAAAATTTGTGTTCCCGTTCGCACGCAAGGGACATCACGTTACGGGTTACGACGTGGATAAAAGCGCACTATATGGTGCAACAAAAGAGTTCCCTATATATGAAAAAACAAAGCCAATCCCATATGCAGGGCTTACAACTTTGCCACCGTTCCCAACAGAACCAAGAACATACAAGGGATGTATAGAAAAGGTTAAGATAGAGGGATTGAATCATTTGGTAAAGATTGAAGAACGAGATTTCTACGCTTTGCCTCCAAAACAAAAGTTTGATGTAGTTTTCACTTCATGTTCTTATCAATATTCTCTTAATGCATCAAAAACACTAGAAGAAAAGACAAAAATAATACAAGGGATAGTATCTGATGGTGGTTACCTATACATTGACTATATGATGGCAATAGATGAACAGGACTACGACAGGTTCCCAGAAAATAAGTATCTCAGAAAAGGACAAATGGCGACATTCTTCCCGACAGAAGAATGGCAAGTGCTGCATATAAAAGAGAACAACACACCATCATTTGAACATGCTCATACAGAGCATCCTTATCACCATTATCATAGATTTGGGTATGTGTTGGCACAAAAGAGGCAAAGATGAGCAAAAAAGAACTGTGCTGGAATATAACATCAAAGTGCAACCAGAACTGCATTTATTGCTTTAGAGAGCAAAATGCAACAGATTGTTCTGCTGCAGAAAGCATGGGCATATTGCAGTATCTGATATCAAGGGGTATAAAGGAATTGACATGGTCTGGTGGCGAACCACTACTGTATCAGGGTTTAGATATACTGCTTCAAACATCATATGAGCATAAAATAATAAACAAGTTGAATACAAATGGTGCGCTGTTAACACCGGAACGTTTGCAAAAAATTGCTGAATATATCGATATGTTTACCTTGTCGCTTGACACTGTGGATTCAACAATCAATGCCAAATTGGGCAGAGGCGCAACCCATCAGGAACAGGTATTAGCAGTTGTTAAACATATTAAGGATTGCTATCCGAATAAGAAAGTGACAATAAATGTCGTGATTAACAAATTCAACCTGAATTCAATACCAGAACTTGTCACAAGACTAAATGAGTTGCCAATTGATGGTGTGAGATTGTTTCAGGTGTCGCCAATTCGTGGACGTGCAATAGACACATTTAGCAACACAGCTGTCACAACAGAACAGTTTGAGCAGGCAAAAACATACTTTCAGCAACACTTAAAACATGCAAACCTAACATTCAGAAATAAGTCTTCGCTTGAAAGTAAATATTTAGTTATAACCCCAAATGGGAACCTATGCTATAATTCCAACGGAAAAGACATCTTAATTAAACAACTGAGAGGGAAAAACAGATGAGCTACGAAAAAGAGATAAAAATCTTAAATATATCTGTAGAGGATGCAGAGAGCAAATTAAAGAACCTTGGGGCAACATTTAAGGGTAAAAATCGTCAAAAGATTTATACATATGATTTGCCAACAATAGGACACCGATTTAAAGAAATAATAGACCAGCTGGAAAAAGCACCAGGGGTGTTGATTGAAAAATCATATAGACAGAGATTAAAAAACCTATTTATAGAGGTGGAAGATCTGTTGCCAGACGAACTAGTTCAACCAGTCATGAATTCATATGGCAAGACAACACTTGATGAAATTGTAGATATGTTAGATGATGTTGCAACGATAAAAAATCTTCCAATTGCATCACATATTTTAGAACTTGGTATCAACCCAAATAAGTGGATAAGATTACGCAGAACTGGTGATAAGTCAACCCTAACAGTGAAACATGTATTTGATAAAAATACATCTGCTATACAAAAAGTTGGTGAATATGAGATACCAGTAAACAGTGTTGAAGAAACAGATGCTTTGTTGACTGCGTTGGGGTTTGCTAAGCGGAATGTTCAAGAAAAGATAAGAACTCAGTATGAATACAAAGGGGCAGAAATTGATATTGATCAGTGGCCACACCTTGAACCATATATGGAAATCGAGTCTGAAGATGAAAGCATCTATGATGAATTGATAGATAAGTGCGACTATAGAGGCATGGAAATAGTTTCTTGCAACACTGAGGAGTTGTATAGAAGAAAGGGAATTAAAATAAAAGAAGTCCCTGAATTATTATTTGATAAGGATTTATAATGAAAATACATGTGCTTGGGGCAAACGGTGCATTTGATGGGTATAACACCTCGTTGTTTGTAAAAAATGACGAGGGGGTTGGTATACTTTTAGATTGCGGCTACACCGTTTTCCCTGAGTTACATAGACAGGGACTTCTGCCGGATGTAGATGCGGTGCTTATTTCGCACCTGCACGGCGACCATACTGGATCATTATCTACTTTGATACTATATGCGAAGTACAAACTAGGAAAACGACTTATGGTTGGTGGTGCAGACTGTAAAGCGTTGCTACGGCTTCAGGGCATATCTGATTCAAGCTGGAAAAAGGTGTCACCAAACGGCAAAATTTTGTATCAAACTATGGAAACGGAACATATCCCAGGCGAGGAACCAAACAATTGCTTGTTTTTAGAGAATAAAATATTATACTCAGGTGATACAAACCAATCATTGCTTCATACTGACTTTGCCAAGAAAGCAGATATTATATTCCATGAAGCAACGGTAAAACCAAATATGACGCATTCGAACATCGCCGTTCTAAATAATGCGCCATATGATATAAAGAACAAAACATGGCTAGTTCATATTCCTAAAAATGAATATGAAGAGGCTCAAGAATTTGTAAGAAATAACGGTTTCGCAGGTATCTGCAAACGGGGACAAATAATACAGAGATAAG
Source organism: Eubacteriales bacterium (assembly GCA_045606265.1). Taxonomy (GTDB): domain Bacteria; phylum Bacillota; class Clostridia; order Oscillospirales; family CAG-272; genus RGIG4608. Next base: position 3,717 of record JAZURO010000129.1, on the reverse strand, counting down.
GGATTGAAATGAAAGTCTTTGTCACACAAGAATACATGCAGTCAAGTATTGCCAGAATTAAACAACTAGAGGCGGAACTGGACCACATCAGAAAAGAAAAGAATAATGCTTTTGAGGGCGACACAAACTCATGGCATGATAACTTTGCCTATGAAAGCCTAACTCGTGAGGAAAAATTGGCAGAAGATAAGCTGTTCAAAGCGGTAAGAGAACTGGACAATTATCGGGTTTTTGCAGACACTATTCCTGCCAACCCAAAGATTGTAGGTATGTATTGCTGGGTTAAGGTGTTAGAAGAAAATCTTGCCAACCTAAAGCAACAGGAAAAAACTATTGGGCTGGTACCGTTGGGTGGCGAGGATTACAAGAACAAAATATACAGTTATAATGCACCGATTGTATTCCCATTGATGGGTGCTAAGGTTGGGGACGTACGCACAGTTAAGATTCCAATTGGCACATTCAAACTTACTGTATTAGATATCCAAAAAATGAGATAAGCTTGCAGAAACAAATACTGAACCTTATAAATGGAAACCTGCCTGATATACAGGCAGATGCAATAACCCCTCTGAATGAGGGGTTGTTTGCACAAACATGGGCCATAGGTAATAACTACATAGCAAAGGTTTCCAAGAACCAGCTACCCAATGACTACCAAAATGCTGAGGATAAAGTTCTTGATTATTTGGCCAACAAAACAAAACTTGTAATACCAAAACTTATAACACACTCCAGATTGGAAGATGGACGAGAGATTTTAATAGAAACCAGGGTGCCTGGCAAAGCATTTTCATATGAAGAATATCTAAGACTGCCTGACAACACAAAGCAGGCAATTCAGTTTCAATATGGCAGAATTTGTAAGCAGATACATTCCATAAAAAATCAACAAATGCCTGGACGATTAAAAAGAACAGCGGAGTATCAAATTAAGTGTTTTGATAGTTGGTATACAGAAGAAACACGTGGAAAATTATCAGTAGAAGAACGTTCCATAATAGAAAATGCTTTTAGTGTATACAAAGATGCGGCAAAAGACATGGTACTGCTGCCTTGTCATGCGGATTTACACTTTAATAACATAATGGTAAGTCAGGATAATGCCACTATTACAGGGGTAATTGATTTGGGGGCATTTCAGTATGCTGATCCGGCATACGAGTTCAGATACATGTACGGCGAACCGCAAGAAATGTTTGAAGTCGGATACGGGAAACGATTTGATACAACCTTTCAAGATAGGCAATTCTTTTACTGTTTATGTATGTTTTTGATGGGAGTAAAACAACCAGAGTTAAGTTGGGTATCAAGCGATCAAAATGTAAAGAGGTTAAAAAAACTCATAGCATGTAGACACATGGAAGAAGCCTACAGATGAATTTCCTAGGCTTTCTTTCCTGTTGAAACCCATATAATTATGGTGTAAAATTTGAACAGAATAGGAAAGGAGTTAGCCGTTTGGCGACTCCTTTTTTGCTATTCGGAAAACTAAGAGGGTAAGATGGTAGAGGTAGACATACCGCACGTATTTATGAGTGTGGAAGAACTAGCAAAGCGATGGCAATGCGGAATCAGCGTAATAGAAATGCTAATAGAAACCGGACAGATATGCTGCTGTATAAGGCCGGTTGCACTGGAAATAGCCTTCGAACGCAACTGGCCACCTGAACAACGACCTAACTTCCCACTCCCAAAACACCACCATCTCGATCAAAAAGAAATCTACCGACTTTTCCGAAACCCCAAAATCCCGACAACTATAACCAGCCACAAGATAAAATACCCCCAAGCACCAGATATCACAATTGAGTTTGATGATCTGGTGTTTTTCTTTGAATGCATAAAGGACTTTGAAGAAAGAATCATGGTCCGAAAAGAAAGCGATTTCCAAATAGCGACCAGCGACTTTACATGCATTATCTGGCAAGGCAAGGAATTGAAATTCGGTGAAACCCAGGGCAAAGTCATAAGAATGCTGTGGGAGGCCAGAGAGAAAGGCGAGCTGTGGGTCTATGGTAAACGCATACTTAGCGGCATAGGTTCCGGATCGGCAAGAATACAAAGCATATTCAGGAACCACAAGACATGGCGTGAAATCATAGCGACAGACAGCAAGGGAAGATACAGATTAAAGCTGCCAGCTAAACCTGGTTTATGCAGCAGGATTGACCTCGGCCAGTAGATCATCAAGAACGGCAACACGTTTGCGCTTTTTGCCATGGGTGCCAAACTGCTCAATCAGGCCATCGATCTTCTTGGCACGCAAATCATAGGACAGAATAAAACACCGCTTTGGATCAATTGTAGGCAGAATAACACACACATGCCGGTTGCCAGGATTGGCCGCAGCGGCAAGTTGAATTTGCTCACGAATAAAGCGTGTTGTATATTGCATGGCGGCACTATAACGAAAAAATCATTCTGATTCAACAACTTCCGCACCGGAAACATCAACGATATCATCAAACGGAATCTTGGTTTTTACAATGGTCAGATAGCGATACTCCGGATCAACCCTCGTAACAATCCCCTCAACAGTTTCATAGGCATCAACACGATAGAACCGGACCCGAACCATCATACCCTTTTTCAACTGCCCCAGCTTTGCAGACAAGCGATCCGCAGCATCACCGATAAGTTCCCGTCTGGGTTCAACAACACGGTTCTTGGACAGAATCATGGCATAATAACCACGCAAGGCAGCAAACGGCATAAACTGTTTAGCACGAGATACGTCAGCCATTGTGTCCCCCCACCAAAGTATTGCGCTTTTTGCCTGTGGACTTTTCATAGAAATTGATACCACGCAGGACAGAATTCTTACCGAATTTGCCCTTGATGTCCAACAAGGCATGCTGCAGTTTGTTTTCACGTTCCTCGGCCGCTGTATCAGCAAACAGATCCAGCTGCAGATGGACAGTATCAGCATCCATCAGATTGCCAAGACCGATGGACAGTTTACGGATCGGAACACCTTTGACGGTCGTTTCCTGGAACAGGCGTATAAACTCACGAACCAGCGACTTATACGATGACGTGTGCGCTGGTAATTTCCTGCTGCCTCCTGTGGGCCTGTGAACGTCCTTAGAATAGCCAATCCCCAAAGACAACTCATTGGCCACCAAATTCTTTTCCACCAACTCCAGGACCAAATTATCCACCATTTCCTGCATTACAATCAAAGCATCATCATACGCATAATCTTCAAACAGAATCTGACTATTAGACAAAGAATGGGACTTTGACTGGTAATTATGAATGTCGGCAATAGTACACGGCTCAACACCATGAGCATGGTCGATAAGATACTCAGCATTCGTTCCAAATTCCTTGTAAAGCACTTCTTCCGGCATTTCTGTTATCCCGTGCAGGTCGTGTACACCGTACTTTTCCAACCTTTTTGCAATTCCATTTCCAATATTCCACACATCTGTCAGGGGCTTATGATGCCAAAGGTGTTTGCGGAACAAATCCTGGTCCAGATACCCGATATGGTCCGGAACCTTTTTAGCCGTGATATCCAGGGCAACTTTGGCCAGAAACAGATTGGTCCCAATGCCGGCAGTGGCACAGATGCCAGTTTCAGCCAGGACGGCATCCATCAGCATAATAGCCAATTCTTTGGGCGTTTTTTTATACAGTTTCAGGTACGGTGTCGCATCAATAAAGCACTCATCAATCGAATAAACGTGAATATCCTCAGCGGAAATATAT
>JAZURO010000128.1:0-5471 GCA_045606265.1 Eubacteriales bacterium | reverse complement strand
GAATGCGTTACGAAGAAGGATGATATTCATCGCCGCCATACCCATCGCAATAACAACGAGCCATTTGTCGTCTGTGATTCCAAACAAGTGGAAGGCGTCCTGAAGTCGGAGGCCAAGCGGTCTTAGGAAGACAAATTATTGTGCCAACTCCTTGGCTCACAGAACGACATGGCTACGATCCGACTTGAATGCGTTACGAAGAAGGATGATATTCATCGCCGCCATACCCATCGCAATAACAACGAGCCATTTGTCGTCTGTGATTCCAAACAAGTGGAAGGCGTCCTGTGTATTAAGGTAGTTGATGTACTGAGGAACGATACCTGCGGAGAACCACATGGTAAATACAAGGAAGAAGTTCAATCCCTTGCGGAACAACAATCTCTTTTTTGAGAGAGCATAAGCGCCGAGAATGGCAACGCCCATAGCCCAAAGAGTACCGTAGAAGGTAATGAACAACGTGTTGGTATATGAATTCCAGAAGTTGTTGTTGTTAAACATTCTCAAAAACGCATCAAACTGAACGTTTTTGGGTAAAAGAACTATCTGACCCTTTTCAACTGCGTCAATTCCACTGATTGAAGCGGATATCGCATAGAGGAAGGGGTAAAGACAGCAAAGAGCAAACACCGTTAAAAGGACGTAGCTGATAATCTTAAATATAAGTTCGGAAACTTCAAGTTTTCTTTTCATTTTAGCATACCTCCTTAATAAAGTGAAACGTCAGAAGCTTTACGTGCTATGGAGTTAGCTCCGATAACGAGAAGCATACCGATTACGTTGTTGATCATTTCTGCGGCGGACGTTATGCCATAGTTTGCAGAGGATGAACCAGTTCCAATTGCATAACGGTGGGCGAACGTAGAAACAACTTCTGCGGTTACGTGGTTACGTGTGTTATCTTCTGAGAGAAGAAGAACCTTTTCATAACCAACGTTAAGAAGGGAACCGATTCTCGTGATAAGCATAATTACAATTGTTGAAAGAATGCTGGGAAGAACTACGTAACGCATTTGCGCCCATTTGTTAGCGCCGTCGATCTGCGCTGCTTCATAGCTTGTCGGTGAGATAGCTATGATGGCCGCAAAGAATACGATACTGTCATATCCGGCGGTCTCCCAAATACCGCTTATCTGATAAATAGCTCTGAAATATTCGGGCTCATACAAAAGACCGGATTCACCGATTTCCTGAGAGATAGCTCCGATGCTAACCAAAAGCTTTGAAATAACACCCATTTCAATTCCTGCAACGGGAGAAGCGGGTCTTATAAGCATTGTTATAAGGGATGTCATAACAACAGTTGACATGAACTTAGGCAAATATGTAAGTACCTGGTAAATGCTTCGTGCGATATTTGATTTGATTTCATTGAAGAAGAGAGCGATGATGATGGGCATCGGGAAACCGAAGCACAAGCCGTAGAAGCTGAGCAAGAATGTGTTTCTGAAAGCTCTCCAGAAATGAACGGATATTTCAGTTCCGCCCGCAAAAAGCTGTCTGAAATATGAGAATCCGGAATAGAAGCGATCGTAAACGTTCTTAATATCATCGTGAATCTTGAAAGATCCGATAAGCTCATACATCGGCATATATCGCCAGAAGAAGAATACAAGGATCATAGGAATGAGCATCAAATAAAGACGCCAGTCCTTGAGAATTGTAAGCCCTACGTGTTTCCAATGATGCTTTTCGACGTCATCGCGAACCTTTTGCTCGGGGTCCTCTCTGTATTTTCCTGTTTGTTCATCAAAAATGAGGTAATCAGCTGCTTTTGATTTCATAAGAATCTCCATTCGGTTTATTTATATAATGTAGAAAATTTTTCAAAAGGGATCGTTAAGATTGGCTTCTTGCTCTTCTTTTCGCTCTTGTTCAAGACGAAGAAGATAGGATTTCTGATCCTCAATAAGCCCATCTACGTTTTTGGCGACTGCAAAAACGACTATTGCAAAAAGAAGCGAAAGAATATCGGTTCCAAGAAACGTTAATAATGTTTTAAGCGTGAATTCCAACGGGAGCGAGAAATACCAGCGCCCAAGATTCAACGATACGTAAACCGCACTGACAAAAACGATTTTAAGTAAGAACCTGTCTTTTACCTTTTCTTTTGTAATTCTTTGAAGCAGGGGGTAGGCCATTGTTACAAATAAGCTACCGCCACAATAAATCAGATATTGATGGGGGCTGCCTCCTATGGTGATGCAATAAACTAACGCACCGATAAATGAGGGAAGCAGGGCAAACAAGCTCCAACGCATAAACGTAATACAAGTCATAGCAACCGTTATGGAAACGGTCATTGCTTGAAGATTGATCCATTTATCGGATGCCATAGCCGCAATCGCTTCAAAAATTGCAGTTAAGGCGCACAGCAGAGCAAGGTCTATCCCGCGATATTGTTTGAATGTAATTTGTTTCATTGAAAAGTTCCGTTTTTTGATTTGAAATAATTGTTTATAATTGGGGTTTTATTGTTAGTGCCAACAATCCCCCACTATTCAAAGTAATTTTATTACAAAGTGAAAATACTGTCCTTGATTTTTTTGATGAGAAATTGAACTTATCTTGATTTTTTTGATATGCTTTGAAAATAGTGCTTATCGGTGTAAAAAAAACACCTCTAAAATTGTGCAATATGACGAAAAATCAATGATTTCATAATATTTAGCGCTCCGATAGATACTATTTAAAAGGGCGAAAAATCATCATTTTGTAAATTTTTCCAGAAAATAATAACCAAAATTTAGAAATATATATCAAAAAAGTAAAGAAAACAAGCATTGTTTCAAAAAACAGGCGTATTTGTCTTTCAAAAATAACCTTTTTCAAATTGACACGGAACGATAAAGATGATATAATGTAATTTACAAAACGAAAGGTGGGATTGATTATGTTAAACGTTGATGAAATTATTAAAGACTTGACCTTGGAAGAAAAGGCATGTCTTTTGTCGGGACACAAATCCTGGCACACAAATAAAGTGACGAGGCTGTCAATTCCGTCAATATTTTTAACCGATGGCCCACACGGTCTCAGAAAGAAAAAAGAGGGAGATAAGGTTGCAGGTCTTGGTCAGACAGAGCTTTCAACCTGTTTTCCCGCAGCTTGCACCTCGGGTAGCTCCTGGAATAAGGATTTGCTTTATAGAATGGGTGTTGCAATGGGTGAGGAGTGCAGACATTATCACGTTAATCTCATTCTGGGCCCTGCTGTAAATATCAAGAGAAATCCTCTTTGCGGAAGAAATTTTGAGTATTTCAGCGAGGATCCGCACATTGCGGGCAAGCTCGGCGCACGTCTTACAAGAGGTATTGAGGATATGGGCGTTGGTACAAGTGTTAAGCACTTTGCTTGTAATAATAATGAAGAAAACCGTTATTTTGGTGACTCCATTGTTGATGAGCGTGCATTCCGTGAAATATACCTTAAAGCATTCGAGCCGATAATCAAGGAAGGCAAGCCGCAGACCGTTATGTGTGCATATAATAAAGTAAACGGAAAATATGCTTCCGAAAACCCTGAGCTTCTTAACGGTATTCTCAGAGACGATTGGAAATTTGATGGCTTAGTGATATCCGACTGGGGAGCTGTCAACGACAGAGTTGAGGGCTTGAAATCGGGTCTTGATCTTGAAATGCCGGGTGATATCGGACACAACAGACAGGTAATTATTGATGCAGTTAATAACGGTACACTTTCTGTTGAAACCGTGGATAAAGCGGTAAGACGTGTTTTGAATATGATAAATAGCACAACTGCCGTAAAAGAAAAAATACCTGCTAAATTTGATGAGCACGCCAACTTGGCAAAAGAGATAGCCACACAAAGTGCTGTTTTGATGAAAAACAAAAACAAAGCATTGCCGTTGAATGAGGAGAAAAAATACCTTGTTATCGGTGAAATGTTTGAAAAAATGCGTTACCAGGGGGCAGGTTCATCATTGCTTCGCCCGTACAAGTTAACTACACCCAGGCAGGCATTTGATACTCATAATATCCAATATGCCTATGAGAAGGGGTATAATCTCGATTCGTTTGATGATGATCTTGCATTGATCGAAAGTGCAATACTTAAAGCTGAAAGATACGACACGGTGATTTTCTTTGGCGGACTTTCAGAATATGCTGAAAGCGAGGGCTTTGACAGAAAGACCTTGTCTCTGCCTCAGAACCAAATAAACCTGATAAACAGAATTGCCAAGTTTACAAAAAGCATCATATTTGTAATGTATGGCGGCAGTCCTGTTGAGATGTCGTTTGACAGCAAGCTGGATGCCGTTCTTAATATGTACCTTCCGGGTGAAGAGGGAGGAGAGGCGACCTATGAGCTTCTTTTTGGAAAAGCTAACCCCTCGGGACGTCTGTGCGAGACCTGGCCTATTAAATATGAGGACGTGCCTTTCCATAACGAGTTTACTTTTACCACTAACGATAGATATAAAGAGAGCATTTTCGTGGGATACAGATATTTTTCAACCTTTGGCGTTCCTGTGAAATATCCTTTTGGATACGGACTTTCATATACGAGCTTTGCTTACAGTAATATGAAGATCGAAAAGAATGAAGATGTTATAAGAGTAAGTGCGGACGTAAAAAACACGGGTGCTGTGAGTGGTGCCACCGTTCTTGAGCTGTTTGCACAAGCTCCCGCATCAAATGTTGTGAAGCCCATAAGGGAGCTTCGCGGATTTGAGAAGGTATATCTTGAAGCGGGAGAAAAGAAAAACGTATGTATTGAAATACCGATTTGTGAATTAAGATACTTTATCGGAGGCAAATGGGTGCTTGAAAACGGAGTATATACTCTTCAGCTTTGCAGCGACGCAAATACTGTGATTATTTCCGATACGCTTCTGATTGACGAGGGTGAAGAAATTGAAGAGAATCTTACTTACTCTAAGATTTATAAAGTTTCAAGAGAGCAGCTGCTCAAAATGACTGATGCAGAGTTTGACAGTCTTATCGGAAGAGAGATAGAATCTCCAAGTGTAAATAGACCGTATGATCTGAATACCCCGATAAGAGAGTACAAAACTTGGGGCGGAAGATTGTTTTATAAGCTGATAATGTTTGCTTTTGAAAGCATATATAAGCACGAGCTAAAAAGCAAGAATACTCCCGATAAAGAAACAAAGGTCAAAAATGCGTATTTTGGTTGGAAGATAATGAATTCAATGAGTCTGCGCTCAATATCCTACGCAAGTGAAGGAATGCTCTCACATAATATGGCTTGCGCTCTGCTTGAACTTGCCAATAACAGACCCCTAAAAGCAATAATAAAAATGTTTAAGGGCGAAAAATGTGTAAAACTACCAAAATAATAAAAAATCCCTGTCGATACGGCAGGGATTTTGCTTTTCCTATTGAAATATTTCAAAAAATATGTTAAAATGTATATACAAAAGAATAAACACAGTTCATTTAGTCGGGGGTGCTGCTTGACGGCACAGCTCGGGGATAAGGAAATCA
>JAZURO010000127.1:0-3125 GCA_045606265.1 Eubacteriales bacterium | reverse complement strand
ATTTAGGTACTTTGCCATAATATAGCAAAACTGCGTTTTTGCGAAGCAAAATGTGGTTGTAAGACCACAAGCACGTTTTGTCGGCGCACTACTGTGCATTATATGTACACTATTATTTTACGTGCGGCGGTTTTCTTTTGGGCCTTTTTTCTCAAAAGAAAAAGCGTCTAACAAATCTTGCTATCAAAAATTGCCTTGCTTTTGTAACGGACGCACGAGGTGCGCCCCTACAATATGTGCAGTGCGAAGCCGTATAAATTGAGCAAAACAACACCTTTCGCACAAATATTATGTCTATTAACAGAGCAGCAAATCATAGGTTTTCGAGGGGAGGAGAAAACCGTTATGTGTCAACTCGTTGACACGATTTGCGCAATATTTTGCCACGAAGTCCTATAAAAAAGCTTTTTGGTTCTTTTTCTCGAAAAAGAACGGAAAAGTGTTTCTCTGTAACTTTTCTCGAAAAAGAACAGAAACCCTTTTCTTTGTAACTTTTCTCGAAAAAGAACAGAAACCCCTTTCTTTGTAATTCTTTACAAACAAAAAAACTAAAACAAAAAAACAATTAAGGAGAAAAAAATATGTATTGGAATCTTTTACTTATCCTCTTTGCGGTATGCGCTGTTGCGTGCTGCGTTGGATTTTACAAATTCGTTTATTTTCTTTCAATCGGCTACGGATTTGCGATTTTAGCGGGCGGTATCACCGTTTTCGTTATGGCGCTTGTAGCTCCGACAGCAGCTCCTCTTGCTTTGATAGGCATTATGGAAATGCTCTTTATAGCATACGGTTTTCGTCTTTCGGGCTTCCTTCTTGAACGCGAGTTAAAGAACGTAACCTTTAAGAAAACCGACGTTGCAAAAGACACTCTTGCGAAAAACAAAGAAAAGAAGATGCCCGTTTTCGTTCTTGCAACAATCTGGATCTTCGTTTCAATTCTTTACGTTGCGCAGGTAAGCCCCGTACTTTTCCGTTACGCAAACGGTTCAACTGACATAGTTGTTCCTCTTGTGGGCGTAGCTATTTCAATTCTCGGTCTTGTTCTTGAATCAATCGCTGACAAGCAAAAATCAGCACAGAAGAAGGAAAATCCCAACTCCGTTGCGACAAAAGGACTTTACAAAATTGTTCGTTGCCCCAACTATCTTGGCGAAATTATCTTTTGGACAGGTGTTTTCATCAGCGGTGTAACTACATACCGTGGCTTTGGTCAGTGGTTCGTTGCAATTCTTGCTTACGTTGCAATCGTTTTCATTATGTTCAACGGCGCTCAGCGTCTTGAAAAGCGTCAGATGGAAAGATACGGTGACGACAAGGCATACAACGAATACGCAAACAAGACACCCATCATTATTCCTCTTCTTCCCATTTATCACCTCAACAAAAAGAAATAATATACAGGAGATGAAATTATGAATGATTTTTCAATCTCAATGGCGCTTTTTGACTATATTCCCGTAGTTTTCTTTGCGCTTGGTGCGGCTATTCTGCTTCGTGATTTCAAGGGCAAAACGAGAAAGGATTCATATATCCTTTTTGCAATCGGTGTTATCGCTGTTGCGCTTGCGGGTGCTCTTAAAGCGACCTGGAAGCTCCTCTATGCCGCAAAGGTGTGCGACCTCGTTATGTTCGACGAGCTTTTCTTCCCCTTGCAATCAACGGGATTTTTGCTTGCGGGCGTGGGAATTATGACGATCCTCTTTTTCAGATCGGACAAAAAACCGACACTTTTCTCAATGGAGCCCTCTCTCCTTGTGATGATTCTCCTTATGGTTTCAGGTCTTGGATTCCTTGACGCAGGTCTTTGTATAATCTCAAAGAAACTGAAAAAGCCCTATCTTATCGCAATTTTTGCGCTCTCCTTCGTTTGCTGTCTTGGAATGGGCTATCTTTCTTCCCAAAACTTTGAAAAGGCATCTATGAACTGGATCGCAGAGGGTGTGAACTTTGTTGGTCAGGGACTCTTCCTGCTTGGAGTTTTCCTTCTCCACAAGGCAGGCCTTAAAGATATTTCGCTCAAAGAGGAAAAATGATTATGACAAACAAAATTTTAGAGCTTATCAAACAGCGCTACGATCTTAAAGAGGCGTGCGTAAGAGAATTCAGAACCTTTAAGGCGAAGGGAATGACCTTCGTTTGCGAGGCGTATTCTGCTGAGGGACTCGGTCACGTCTGCGTTATGCGTGCAAAGGGCTTTCTTGGACTTATGAAGATGGATACGCTCGTTATCGCTCCCGAAAACAAGGATCTGCCCCTGCTTTCATACGACAGAATAATTGCTATGGGAAACGATACGCTCATAATCGAGCTTTATGATACTATGGGCGAGAAAAAGACGGATCTGACACTCATTAACTCAATTAAGAACAAATTTGCGTGCCTTCCCGAACGGTTTGCTGAGGGCGAGGAGCCGCAGCATTGGTACGACAGCATAAGACTCCCCGAAACAACCTCTAAAAAGGGTAAAAAGAAGAAGGATTCAAAGAATTTTGATGCTTATGCTGTTGAATATATTTATTCCTATCTTTCGCTTAACGGTGAAAGCTGTGATCCTGCCGAGAAAAAGACTCGTACCAACGTTTACGTTGACGGCCTTTTGTCGCAGGGCGGCCCCGCTACCGATGTTTTTATGCAGGAGCTCGGTCAGGAGAAAACTCAAGAAATCCTCAAAGCAGTTCTTTTTGGCACAATCTAATCACCCTTTTCAAAGGAGAGCTTCATTTGAAGCTCTCCTTTTGTTTTTTGAAAAAGTTACAAAGAAGAACTTTCTTGTTCTTTTTCGAGAAAAGTTACAAAGATTGGGTTTTGCCACTTTTTGAAAAAAGTGGCGCAAAAACTTTTTAATGGAACTTCGTGGCAAAACTTTACGCAAATCGTGTTGCGTTGCAACACAAAACAATTTTGAGGGCATTTTAACAGGCGCCCTCAAAATTGAGGATTTGCTGCTATGCAAATAGACGTAATATTTGTGCGAAAGATGTTGTTTGAAAGAAGTTACAAAAGGGGGATTGCCACTTTTTGAAAAAAGTGGCGCAAAAACTTTTTTATGGGACTTCGTGGCAAAATCTTGCGCAAATCGTGTCAACAAGTTGACACAAAACAATTTTGAGGGCATTTTAACAGGC
>JAZURO010000126.1:0-3715 GCA_045606265.1 Eubacteriales bacterium | reverse complement strand
ATTTACAAAACTCGGAGAAGATAAAATGAAAAGAACAATATCTACTATCATACTTATTGCTACGTTAACAATAGCTCTTTCTGCTTGTGGTATGGGCAAAGTAAAGATTGAGGACTACGAGTGGAAGATGCGGTTGATTATGCACGGAGAGGATAATCAAGTGGTCGTTGATGCCGTCGGTGAGGACGATCCTGCACATCCCGAAGCAAAAATAATAGCTATGACACTTACCGCCAAAGACGGAAAAATCACAATAACAGATCATATCAACAATAAGACTTATGAGGGAACTTATAAGGTCGAGCAGAAAACACCTGCCGGAACCGATTATAAGGTTACAATTGACGGAAAGGAAGGATATGCAACCGTAGCTATGACTACATATGCTGATGAAACGGAAGAACCTACCTTACCAATCAACCTCGGTACACATTCAATTTATTTTTACGCTGAATAACATTCTGCCCTCGTTCTGAAATGGAGCGAGGGCTATTATTATGAGATAATAAAAATTCTACTTTTAATGGGTGGAAAATAGTAAATTTTTAATGTATAATAATATATATCTGTTATAGGAGAAGTTGTATGGAGAAAAGTAAGATTGGTATGTTTATAGCAACCCGTCGCAGAGAGAAAAACATAACGCAAGAGCAACTTGCGGAAATGCTCGGCATTACAAACAAATCTATCTCAAAGTGGGAAAATGGAATTTGTCTGCCGGATGCTTCGCTATACGAGCCTCTATGCGCAATATTGGATATAACAATAAATGAACTGTTTGCTGGTCAGCAAATTAAGGATGAAGATTATAAGCGGATTGCAGACGAGAATTTGATGGGAATGCTCAAATATCAAGTGTACTGTATGAGCGATAAAAGCATTTCCTTTGATGAATTTGATAATGCACTAACACAAATGTCATTGATTACAATGCAGTTAAAAGCATTTGATACGCGAGATGATGCTGTTGCTTATTTAGTCAAGGAAACGCAAGAAGATTATGAGACTTGCGCCAAAGCATACGATTTTTATATAGCTTTATTTGACAAAAACACGACTGCAAAAAAAATAAAATGAAGAAAAAGCGGAACTTTGGCGCGTTATTGCTTTTATACTATCTATACTATTCATTGCGATTATGTGGGCAAAAAAAGACATCGTAGAAATATATACCACAATGCCACAAGAACAGATCGTTCCTCTTATATTCACTACTGTTGCTGTTTCCGTGATCAAGGTTGGCTTAATTGCCGGCGTGGTACTGTTGATAAAATGATTATAAAGAAAATTCGAAAACAGTCATAGGTAAAAATTACCCTCGTTCCGAAATGGAGCGAGGGCGTATTTCATAAAAAACATAGTGAGAATCTGTCAAAATGCCTTGATTATTTCATATTTATGTGGTATAATAACCCTTGCTAAACTAACTAAATAGAGTAAAGAACGAAAACAATTCTATTGTTACTACGGGGGTACTATACCCTTTTGGCGTTTCTACTTATGAATTTGATAAAAATGCAAATTCCACTTAGTAGATACGCAGAATTGTTTCTGTTCTATTTAAGGTTAGTTTAGCGACTCGGAGTTTGTGTTTTTTGTGCGTGGCTTCGGTCACGCACTTTTTATATTTTGGAGGAAAAAGCAATGAAAAAAGTAAGTAGTATTTTATGGGGCTTGGTATTAGTGGCGGCAGGAGTGATCTTTGCGCTCAATGCCTTTAACATAACAGATATTGATGTGTTCTTTGATGGATGGTGGACACTATTTATCATCATACCGTGTGCGATAGGCTTATTTACAGAGCGTGAAAAAATCGGAAATATAATCGGCATAGTCGTCGGAGTATTTTTGCTATTATGTTGTCAAGATATTTTGAATTTCTCTATGCTATGGAAACTGCTCATCCCTGCCATTATTGTTGTTATCGGTTTGAAGATGGTGCTTACGGGATTGTTCGGTAACAAAGCAAATGAAATAATGAAAAAACTGAAGTCGGAAGGAAAAGAACCGAAGGCGGGATGTGCTACCTTTTCAAGCTGTAATTTGAATTATGACGGTGAGGTTTTTGAGGGCGCAGAGCTTTCCGCAACCTTTGGCGGCGTAAAATGCGATTTAAGGAATGCTATAATCGAAAAAGATTGTGCTATTCAAGCATCTGCTATCTTCGGTGGAATTGATATTTTAGTTCCAACTAATGTGAATGTCAAAGTGAATTCCAATAGCATCTTTGGTGGCGTTTCTAACAAAACGGCAGTAAACGCAAACGCTCCAACAATTTACATAAGCGGTACTTGTATGTTTGGGGGCGTGGAGATCAAATGACAACATTTCAGAAAGTAATCAAATATCTTGCAATAGCGTTTGCAATATTTCTTATCGTTACAATTATAGGTGGGATACTTAGTGCAATAGGCTTGTTTGGCGGTTTCTTTACGGGTGATGCTGTTACCGAAGATATGCAGACATATTCCGTAAATACAGGAATCCGTAATCTTGATATCGAAATCAACGCTGCTGATCTTTACATTAAAGAAGGAGAGGCATTTTCGGTAGAAAGCAATTTAAAGAATCTCAAAGTAGATGATAAGGACGGATGCCTTACAATAAAAGATTTGACAAAAAACAAACTCTTTGGCGGTGGCTCATACGAAAATGCCGTACTTACAATATACGTTCCCGTGGGGACTGTATTTGAAAATGTTAACATTACTACCGGCGCAGGAAGATTGACGGTTGATAATCTGTCTGCCGAAACGATTGATTTTGAACTCGGTGCGGGAGAAGTATCAATAGGTTCGCTTGTTGCTACAAAATCTGCCGATATTGAGGGTGGTGCAGGTCGTATTACCGTATCAGGCGGCGCACTCAAAAATCTTGATATGGATATGGGTGTAGGAGAACTTAATCTCACCTCGGCATTCAGCGGCGAATGCAAGTTAGATATGGGCGTCGGTGAATCCAATATTACCTTGATTGGAAATAAGGATGACTATAAATTAGACCTTGAAAAAGGTCTTGGAAGTATTACTGTTGACGGAAAGGATGTATCCGATTTCGGCAGTAGTGGAAATGGAACAAACAAAGTTGACATTAGCGGTGGAATAGGCGCTATCAACGTAAGGTTTGAGGAGGAAAAAACAGAATGATACTTGAACTAAAAAACATTGACAAATCCTTTGGCGAGAAAGAAGTCCTCAAGGGTGTATCTTTCACGGCAGAAGGAGGAAAAGCGTTCGGTCTGCTTGGCAGAAACGGCGCAGGTAAAACAACGTCCATTCGTATCTTAATGAACGTATTCCCGGCGAATGGCGGCGAAGTGCTGATTGACGGAAAGCCTATTGATTACGACAAGATCGGCATCGGCTACCTCCCCGAAGAAAGAGGACTCTACCCGAAGAAGCTCATCATAGATCAGCTTGTGTATTTTGCGGAGCTGAAAGGTATGAGTGCAAAGGATGCTGTGAAAGCCGTTGACTATTGGCTTGGTAGACTCGGTATGACCGAATATCGCAACAAGCGCCTTGATACCTTGTCAAAAGGAAATCAGCAGAAAATTCAGCTTGTCACAGCGCTTGCACACGATCCCGATATCGTTATCCTTGACGAGCCATTCTCTGGACTTGACCCCGTAAACGCTATGCTTCTCAAGGACGTGGTAAAGGAACAGATTTCCAAAGGAAAAATCGTCTTGTTTTCAAGTCATCAAATGAGCTAC
>JAZURO010000125.1:0-28596 GCA_045606265.1 Eubacteriales bacterium | reverse complement strand
ACGATCCGACTTAAAAAGGTCTACGATCCTCGGAACAAAGGCGTATATAGCCGATCTGTTGAACGGATCAACTCTGGCAGCTTTTTAGGCTATGAAGGGTACGCTATCGATGGAAAGATGAGACCTGCATCTGACAAGATGTACAAATTGATCCTTGATGGCACAGACCGCAGAAGGGTTCAGAGCATTGGTTTTTATGTGTGAAAAAAATAAAAGTGTGGGATAGAGTGTGGGATGCATAAAATTAAAAGGCCCAAATCCCTAGAGATTTAGGCCCTTTTTCTTGGTGCGGCAGATGGGACTTGAACCCATTTTTAAGCGTTTTATGCGCAAATGCGGTTATATTATACAACACTAATTTCCCTAAATTTGAGAGTTTTTTGTCCTACTGCAATGAAAAAATATGCATGGTTTTTTAATAGTCAATTCGGAGTGTGGGAAAAGTGTGGGACGGCTTCTATTCTTCCTCGGCCAAGATATCTCCAAGAAGCGCACTAGAAATGTCCCTTTGATCTATGAGGTCTCTGTCAAAAACATGGCCGTAGTTTCCCTTTGTATCCATTGAAGAACCATGCCCAAGAGACTTTTTTAGCAGCAGGTCAGGCATCCGCTTGTTGATCGACACGTTAGTGTGTCTTGACATTTCATAAGGGGACAAAGCGGTTATTCCGTTATGAGCCGCATAACGCTTCCACGCCTTGTAGAAGTTCGTTTGCCTAGTAGGCCCTCCGTTTATCCAAGGAAACACCCAGGGCTCGTTTAAGAGCTTTACAGCGGACAGTAGAACCATTTGTTCTCTTAGCTCGTTTTGCGCCTGTTCATTCACATAAAACTCACGGATAGCTCGTTCGTTTTTTCCGCTAGTGATTTTATTACTAGTGTTCAGGCTTCTTTGTATCTTTACGAGCCCGGTATTCATATCAATATCTTTCCATTGCAGCCCTAGTAACTCTCCGGGGCGCAATCCTGTGCAAACGCCAAACCTATATGCGTGGATGAGGAAGTCAGAGACCACCTTTTCACGCCAAGTTGTTGCGCTAGATGAAAACAGTTTCCGAATCTCATCAGGGGTCAATGAAGACTTTTCCCCTCTAGGCGCAGACTTGGGGATTGATAGATCTTCTGGATGCAGCTGGGATGCTCCTGCTTTCCGGCAATACCGCACAAATGATGTAAGACAGCCCCTAATATTTTTAAGGGAATGGTGAGAAAGACCATCTTTGAACGCTTCGTCTATGATGTTCTGCAAATCACGCTCCGTGATAGTTCGAACCTGTCTGCGTCCGATAGAAGGTTTTATCCTTGTTTTTGAAATAGATCGGTATTGCGCCACATCCATTCCTGCGTCCTCTTGCCATTTGATCCACTCATCCAAAATAGTATCGACCCGTTGAGTTCCACCCTCTTTCTTTGTTTCCAACCAGATATCAGCCTTGTATTCTGCTTCCAGTTTTCCACGCCGACCTGTGATTTTAGAATAGAACTCCCTGCGTTCGCCATTGGACTGAACAGCAATGCGCCAATGCTCCTTCGCCTCTACCCACTTTGCTTCGTTTTTTCGGATAGTGCTACTCACCTAACACGCTCCTGGCATAAAGCCTTTTTGTAAATTCAACGACTTTGAGTTTATCTTCTTCGGACAGAAACGGGAAAATTGCAAACAATTCCTTCGTCTCGTTACCCACGTTTACTCTGTCGGCGGGAACATTTATATCCTGTTGTCCAGCCAAAAACTGCTTCCATTTATCCTGATAATCTGTATCCCGCACAAGATCTTCTTCGCTAATACCAAACACTTGCGCTGCCATTGAAATTCTTTTGAATGGGATTGGAATGATTGATTTTTCTATTTGAGAGATTGCCCCCTGAGAACCATATCCAATACTTTCTGCAAACTGCGTCTGTGTCATTTTTCTTTCGACCCTTAACCGTTGGATTTTTTCTCCAAGCGTTTCCATTAAAAACCTCCTTGACAAAACGAACACGATCCATCATAATACGAATACGAACAAACGTTCGCTTTGCGAAACATGATGGATTTTCGAAATATATTAGATTATAAATTAAAATCTAATATTTTTCAATAATTTTTTTATAGAAAGAGTGGTGATTTTTGTTGAACACAGCTTAAAACAATCCCTGTTGGGCAAATAGTATTTGAATAAATTTTTAATGACGCAGACTAGCCAACCAGAAGAATCCTTTGTCCGAGTTTGTAAGATCAACGAGTATCGCTGCGATAAACAAAATAACGAAAATCCCAAGGAAAACGGAAAGAATGGCAATAGCCCGGTCTTTCAGCTTCATAAAGCTATATCGTTCAGCCAAAAGCCGATCCTTTGCTTTCATCTGTTCTTCCTTAAACGTGACCTGATCCTTTAAAAAGAGCACCTTTTTGCGCTCATCCTCGTTTAATCGGCGGAGTTGTTCGCATTCCTTTTCAAGATCGGAACTGCTCAACGATTTGTCGCAGGGGTATCTTCCCCAAGTCCCATTGACTAAGGTTTTCAAGATTGGTGTAACAGTTGACACCTTTGCGTCTTCTAGCTTTCCGGCGAGGAATCTATCAATGGTGGCCTTGGAAAGATTAGATTTTACGGCAATGTGTTGATTTGACCATTCCCCTGGTTCCAGGGTGTTAAGGTATTCTTTACGAAGCCGACACCATTCTGCAAGTCTTTCCATCGTCATAGCGTAGAAGTTTGGCCCGTCACAAGTCAATCCAATAGACGGACACCGGACGCACACATTGTAGGGTTTTTCGTTTAAAGTTTGCGGAGAAAACGGCATCAAAACCTCCATGTTGTACAGTTGTGCTACATAAACGACTAACAAGTTTACAAAAAAACAGATGTTACGATTGCCTTAGTAGCACTCAAATGATAGGCTGATACCAGGCCAGAGAATGGCCGGGGCCAACCAATCGGAGGGTATGACGGGGTGAGAGCTGGCGTACCCTCCGGCTCCAAAAAAATCAGGTGGTAGAAAGAATGGACGAATCAGGCTTTATTGAGAACAATCGATACTTCCAAAAACACGATGCCCATTTTTTCTATGATAACATTTTGAGTATTGAAAAACAACGAGAAAATAAAAAGATTGATATGCACGAAAAGACTGATACAAAAGAAGATGCGATTAACGAAATTGTTGAGTTAATGAAAAAATTGAGTTGTAAAGATATTCGTACAATTCACTCATTTGTGAAAACTTTTGCCAAATAATAGGTATACTATAATCAGCAGCCCCCGGAACGCCTCTTAACAATGCGCACCAGTCCGGGGCTTATTCTACCCATCAAGTTAGGAGCAAACAATGGCCATTTCTGAAATTTCGGCAAACGCAATAAAGGTACTGGAAAATCGGTATCTGGCAAAAGATGAAAACGGGAAGCTCTGCGAAACTGTTGAGGATCTTTTTACACGGGTAGCATCTGCTATCGCAAAGCCTGATGAGAATTATGGAGATGATCCCCAGGTTGCACGGGAAACATTCTTTAAGATGATGTCAGACCTAAGATTCCTGCCGAATTCTCCCACGCTTATGAATGCAGGTCGCCCGTTGGGTCAACTTTCTGCTTGTTTTGTGCTCCCCGTCCCGGATAGCATGGAAGATATTTTCGAAGCTGTCAAGAACGCTGCTCTTATTCACAAATCTGGCGGTG
The DNA here is from genome assembly GCA_045606265.1 of Eubacteriales bacterium. Lineage (GTDB taxonomy): Bacteria > Bacillota > Clostridia > Oscillospirales > CAG-272 > RGIG4608. The sequence continues at coordinate 24,932 of JAZURO010000125.1, read as the reverse complement.
GTACAGGGTTTTCTTTCTCTCGCTTGCGCCAAAATGGAGCTACAGTCCGCTCTACGGGAGGTGTGGCAAGCGGCCCCGTATCCTTCATGCGGGTGTTTAATGTGGCTACTGAGGCTGTCAAGCAGGGCGGCACCCGCCGTGGCGCAAACATGGGCATCCTGCGCATCGACCATCCGGACATTTTGGAGTTCATCGATTGCAAGAGCGATAACGGATCAATTAACAACTTCAATATTTCGGTCGGACTTACCGAAGCGTTCATGAATGCGGTTGAAAACGAAGAAAACTATGATCTGGTGGATCCCAAGACCCGAAAGGTGGTGGGCAGCCTTTCGGCTTCCGAGGTCTTTAAAAAGATCGTGGATGCAGCATGGAAGAATGGTGAACCCGGCATTGTGTTCCTGGATCGCATGAATAAGGACAACGTCACCCCGCAGATCGGCGAGATTGAGAGCACAAATCCTTGTGGAGAACAACCTTTGCTGCCTTATGAAAGCTGTAACCTGGGCTCCATTAACCTTGTGAAGGTATTAAAAAAGAGGGAAGATGGTTCCTGGACTGTGGACATTGACCTGCTTCGTCAGACCGTGATCGATGCTGTCCATTTCCTAGATAACGTGATCGATGCCAACAACTACCCCCTGGAGATCATCGGTAAGACCACCCGCTCTACCCGCAAGATCGGACTTGGCATTATGGGCTTTGCAGACATGCTCTTAAAGCTTGGAATCCCCTACAACTCCGCAGAGGGTATCGCCTTTGGCGAGAACATCATGTCCTTTATTCAGAATGAGGGGCACAAGGCCAGCGAAGAACTGGCGAAAAAGCGAGGTGCTTTCCCTGCGTTTGAGGGCAGCACCTTAAAGACACCAAGAAGAAACGCCACCGTTACCACCATTGCCCCCACGGGCACCCTGTCTATGATTGCGGGTTGTTCCTCTGGCGTTGAGCCTGTGTTTGCCTATGCTTTTATCCGGAACATCATGGACGGCACGGAGATTGTGGAAGTCAATAGCATCTTAAAAGAAAAATTGGCGGAAATGGGTCTTGATACGCCTGAGATTTTGTCTCGCATTGCAAAAGAAGGAAGTATTTCAGGCGTTAAAGAATTGTCGGAGGATCTTCGCAGAGTATTTGTTTGTGCTCATAATGTAAGCCCTGCATACCATGTTAAGATGCAAGCAGCTTTCCAGCGGCATACTGATAATGCTGTATCTAAAACCGTCAATTTCCCCAAAGAAGCCACCAAGGAAGATGTGGCCCAGGTATACATGATGGCTTACCGGGAGGGCTTAAAGGGCGTGACGATCTATCGTGATGGAAGCAGAGAAGGTCAGGTGTTAAATGTCGGTACTGAAACGGAGGATAAAAAACCTGATTTAATTGATTCATCTGATAAGCATGGCCAGATTGAACCCCGTCCTCGTCCCCGTGTAACCCGTGGATTTACGGAAAAGATTCGGATCGGGTGCGGTTCGCTCTATGTGACGGTAAACTATGATGAGAACGGCATTTGCGAAGTGTTCACAAGCACGGGAAAGGCTGGTGGCTGTCCTAGCCAAAGCGAGGCCACCGCTCGTCTAATGTCTGTTGCATTGAGAAGCGGAATCTCCATTTCTGAAATTTACGATCAACTTAAAGGAATCCGTTGCCCCTCTACGATTCGTCAGAAGGGAATGGACTGCACCTCTTGTCCGGATGGTATTGCAAGGGTTCTCATGAAGGTAGCAAAGTTCTTGGAAGAAGAAAAGAAGGAGAAGCGGGGCGATAACAATAAGGCTCCCGAACCTTCGGCAACCAACCATAACATGGAAATCCCTGCCAATTCGTCCGGCATTCATCGATGCCCTGAGTGTGGCGGTTCTGTGGAACATGAGGGTGGATGCGTAATCTGTAGAAGTTGCGGATTTTCTAAGTGCGGTTAATTAAACAAATCCGGCCCCATTTTAAGGGGTCGGATTTCTTCTATTGAGCTTTATTTTGATTGTGCTGTTCGTGCTCTACGAACAGAATCATCCGGTGCATTTTTAGTATTGCCATCCACCGCCCTGCTGATTTTTGCAAGTATACTTATCATTTTTCCGGGAAAAACCGAAAGTATACTTTGCATAATAGTCTAATCAATCCAACAAGGAGGGACTTTAAGTTTTTGTTATTTTCAAATCATCTATATATATGATTTTTTGTCCCTCTATATACTGCCTGTCGTATCTTAAGAAAAAAGTTTCCGGGTAAAAGATGTTGATTGCTTCTTGTGCAGCTCCAAATGTTAAATAAAAATTATATCCGGAATCTTTGAACAGAATTAGATTGGATTTAAGTCTGGTTTGTATCTTGCATTTACTTCGAACAAAAGGAAAAATTGCTTTCCCATTTTTTAATAAATCATCTAATTTGGCAAAGCTACAAATTCTATCATTAAGATCTGGATCAAAAAATACGCTGCATTTGATGTCCGCCATAGATATGCGACCATCGACAATCTCTCTGAATGCCCTTGTTGCACTCAAGGAGTTAGGAGATTCACTAAACCAATATAAATCTTTTAATTTTCCTAGTCCGGCCAAGTGCCTAAAATTAGAAGTTCTAAATTCGATGCAAGCATTAGAACCGTCCGAGAATGTATACTCATAATTATGCCCGGCTATTTTCATGTAGGCTAATGCAGCCTCTTTCAAAGCATCCATTTTGTTTTCCTTTTTTCAATTAAGAAGAAAGCGTAGTGGAATGACCACAACGCTTTCACAGACGTGTTTTTTTGTTCACCCTAGGCTATTCGGGCTCGGCTCAACACGAAAACCTATTTAAGACCTCTGCGCTTACTCCCCGAAGTAGACCACGCTTCATCGGTCAACATTATTATATTCCACGCCGCCCCAAAAGTAAACATCTTTCTTAAAGCATAATCCATATACTATCGAGGAAAGGCATGGTGAGCTTATGAGAATCCTGCAAAAAGTAATAGATTTATTCTCTATGCGGTGCTATACTTCCCGTAAAGGGGGAATCCTAATGCGCAAAGAAGAAGCAGTTGCAAACTATTTCATTATTCTTGGACTTGACGATAAAGAAGAATACATGACAAATCTGCGCTTAAACAAACTAATGTATTTTGCGCAAGCGTGGAGTTTGGCATTATTGCACAAGCCCCTTTTTCAAGAAAGCATAGAGGCATGGGCATATGGCCCCGTTGTTCCGAGCATTTACAGAGAATACAAAGAAAATGGCAAGCGGCCTATAGAATCTGTTTCTCCCGAATTTAGTATTGAAATGTTTTCGGATGAAGAACGAGAATTGCTTTCTTCTGTAATGGCGGCATACAGAAAATACAGCACTCCCGGTCTTGTGGATATTGCGCATATAAAAGATGGCCCTTGGGATAAGGCGTACAACTCTAACAAAAGAATCATAGATCAGGAGGATATAAGAAAGTTTTTTTCAAAGCTGCCTCCTATTAAATTTCCTGGAACAAATTATTCTGCTCCGGAAGCAGGGTTCTACAACGAATCTGGCGTGTATGTCCTTCCCGCAGAATGGGACGATGAATATAACGTATGCCAAAACTAAGAAAGTGGGACATATATTGGGCTAATGTTGCATTCTCTGATGATCCAACTAAAATTAAAAAGCGGCCCGTTGCAATAACAAGTAGCGGAGATGCTTATATAGTTGCACTTTACACAACAAGTCAATCCCCAAAACCGGGATACCCATGCTACATCATAAAGGATTGGGAAAACGCCGGATTAAATCAACCATCCAATATCAGATTGGATAAGGTGCTCCGCCTGAATCAATCGGATGTTTTAAATCAAATCGGAAGACTTTCAGATCACGATATCATGTTCATAGAGCTCGAAATTGCGAGGATGTAAAAAGATCTCATTTATCAGGAGGAAAACCATGCTAATTAAATGTTGCGAATGCGGCCACGATGTTTCCGAACACGCACAGTCCTGCCCTAACTGTGGATGCCCGGTAGATATTTCAAAAGACAAAATAGACATTACTGCAACGGAACCTAAAGAACAATTCGAAAAGTCCGGGGTTTCTGTTTGCTCCGAAAATTCAAATGATAAACCCGCCGATAACACCGTAAAGAAAAAGAAGAATAAAGCTACAATCTTCGTTTTGGCATTTTTCGTGTTGATTGTCTTTCTTGCTCTATTTTTTAATAATGACGGATCGATTCAAAAAGTTTTTGCCTCACCTACGCCGATTCTTACACCGGAACCTACTCCAATCCCAACTCCAAAAGTGGAGCATGTCGAGAACATGGAATATAGTATCATGCTTCCAGATGTTGGGGAAAGATCGGGGAAGTACACCGGGGAAACGCTAGATGGAGTTCCCGATGGCCATGGAAAGTTTGAAACACAAAATGCCGAAGGGGTTAAATGGTTTTATACGGGCCTTTGGAAAAACGGAGAATGGAACGGGGCGGGATCCACGGTATGGAGCAGTGGTCAAGAAGAAGGAGGCATATACAAAAACTATCTGCTGAATGGAGAAGGGTGGGTTAAATTTAGCTCAGGCCGAAAGCTTTCTGGAACGTACAAAGACGGCAAATTAAACGGAAACGGATCGTTTTTGTCTAAAGAAGGGATACAAGTTATTTCCTGTACTTTCAAAAACGGAAGACCACAGAGAAGCAGCGAAGATATTGAAGATGAAGTAAAAAATCTCAAGAAAAAATCAAGTAATCCTCGATTCCCAGAATATGCTAAAAATCCCAATAAATATCAAGGAGATTTAGTTACTATAGTTGGGAAGGTCGGATGGATATCCTACGAAGAACCAGAGACGGGAGGGATTGAAGGTGTCATTTATGTAAATGGCAAATGGGACAACAAAGTATACTTTATATACTATTTATCAGAGAATGAGCCAAGGATCATAGAAAATGAAAGAATCGAACTTTGGGGCATTCTTGATGGCCTTACAAGCCCGGATACTATGTCAGAAACAATCCCTGTTGTCTTACCCAAAGTCATTCGAGCCAGAAAATAACAACCAAATTAAACACACAATGAAAAAATCAAAGACCCCAATTCGGGGTCTTTTTTATTTCGTTGCCATTACATCGACAATTTCCTGCAATACCATCAGCTTTTCAGGAGGCATTTTCAGGATTGCAGAAATGAATCTCCGTTTAAAGCTTTCCGGCCGCTCTCTCATTAGTTCGCCAAGCAATGCTGCCAGTTCTTCATCATCGCTAGTATCTATAAACATATCTCCGTTTCCGGAGACAAGCCATTCTTCGTTAATACAGAACTCCCTACATATGTTTGCAATCACAGAATCCGCAGGGATGTTTCTTCCTGTTTCGTATTGAGCAATAGTGCTCCTGCCGACAGAGATCTTTTTTGCAAAATCTTTCTGAGTTAATCCAAATGATTCTCTTAGTTTTTTAATTCTGTCTTTCATATAAACCCCTCCGGCAACATCAGTATAAAGCAGAAAGTCATGCTGGTCAAGAAAAATGTTATAAACAAACAAAATAAGGCTTGACAAAAGTTTTGTAATAACTTATATTGGTCACAGACAAACAGACAAGCTTCAAACAAGGGGGTAAAAATGCAGAAACAAACCTTGGAAAGCATTGTAGGACTTGTGATGGCATCAAACAGATTGACAGATGGGAACTTTTTCAGATTGTTGCTAATTGCAGAAATATTCGCTGGTTATGAACCGAAACAGGATCCCGGATGGAAAGATTGATGATTTTTTAGAGGAAACAGACCGTTTGGGCGAGGTAAACAATGCAAGAGATCAAAGTTTTTGAAAGCGTGAACTTCGGATCAATCCGAGTAGTGGATAGGGACAACGAGCCGTGGTTTGTAGCGACCGATGTTTGCAAGGCGTTGGAGATTGCGAACCCAACTCAGGCAGTTTCCAGATTGGATGAAGATGAACGGTCTATGTTCAACATAGGGCGACAGGGAGAAACCAACTGTGTCAGCGAACCGGGTCTTTACTCCCTGGTACTGAGCAGCCGAAAGCCGGGAGCGAAAGCGTTCAAGCGTTGGATCGTGCATGAAGTGATCCCGGCCATTCGAAAGACAGGGGCCTACATGACACCGGAGAAGGTGCAGGAAGCCTTGTTGAACCCGGACACGATCATCAACCTAGCGTTGCAGATCAAGGAGCTGCAGGAAGAAGCCCGGAAGAATGAGCCGAATGTGCTCCTTGCTAAGAGTATTACCGCATCGGACGAATGTATTTTGATTCGTGATCTTGCGAAGCTGTTACGGCAGAACGGTGTGCAGACGGGTGAACAGCGATTGTTTAAGACGCTACGGGATGATAAGTATCTCCTGAAAGACAATTCACCGTCTCAAAGAGCAATGGAGCTTGGGTTATTTGAAGTGACCGAGCGAGTAATCATGCAGTACGGCAAGCAGATTGTGAGCCGAACCACAAAGGTTACAGGAAAAGGACAGCACTATTTCATCAACAAATATTTAACACAGGGGGCGATTTAAGGATGAAGGTTTTTACTGATAATAGCGGCAAGGTTCACATGCAGGGCCGTGGGGATGCCCGGAAGCAACTGAAAGAGGTTGAGAGCATCATTAACTACTTGCAGGACTACGCTAACGGGATGTACAAGGTTGCGGGTCTGGCCCTGGAACCGAACATTGTCAAGGCAGAACGGGCGGCGGTTTCCGGAGGTAAGCGGTAATGAAGTTCAAATGCAAGACGATCCCAAGCGGGATCAAAAACAAGATTGCGGATCGATTTGTAATGCGGACTTTGGTGAACGTGAGATACCCGGACAAAGAAAAGCTGGCTAACAAGCTTGGGATTTCGGTTCACAGGTTAAGCAAGATTCTGGATGGAAACAGAGGAACCACAAGCGAGCTTCTTGATATGACCATCGTAATGGATGTGCCCTACGAATTGTTTCAATTCTTTTGGGGGCCTAACGCAAGGGAGGTTAAGAGCGCATGAAGAACCCGATTCATTTTATTCTGCTGCTGATCTTGGATCTGCTTTTGCTGGCCTCTGCAATCTTGCTTATCATGAAAATCTCTGAAATTGGCCAGGCGAAAGAATCGGAGGTTAGCGGGAAGGTCGTTCTTCTTGAAACTGACTATGCAGCCTACCCTTTGGATGAAAAGTATTTCCAGGTTGTTTCCACCCCTGATCCGGCTGCACCTGATTTCGTGTTCGAGTTTGAGGAAAAGATCACAGAACACGAACTGGATCCTGCAGATGTGGAACTTTTGGCCCGCCTGCTGTACAGGAGTCCTCTTCGGCATGAGGACTACAAGCGGGAGCTGCTGTGGGTAGTCTTTAACCGGATCGATGATGAACGGGCGGGGCTGTTTGGAAGAACCATCCAGGAGGTGGTGATCCCCAGCGAATTTGCCTATTTGCCAGGGGATTACGAACTGACGGAGGAAAACGTTCAGATTGTGCGGGAAGAATTAAACCGCTGGCTGTCTTACCTGGATGGTAATTATGTGGAAATCCCGATTCCAAGGGATGCAGTTTACGCACGATTCAAGGGCACTATGAACCGACAGTTAGAGGTTTTTTCTGAGCTAAAGGAGGGCTGACAACTTGGTAGAGGAACAAATCAAAGGATATGAGAAAGCGCACCCCAGTCTTTTGATGATTGATAGTGATGCAACTGGCTTGCAGTATTTCGTGGAGAAAGAAATGGGTGATTCCAGAATTGCCGTATCAGGGCAAAAAGGGATCACAATTGTAACCAGGGAACAGGCAATGGCTATTGTTGACGAGATCATGGATATCTTTGATATCTATACTAGGCCGAAGGGAAGGAAGACGAACGGGGCTTTAGGCGGTGTTGTTCGATGATGTGGGAGTTGGGAGATCCTAGAATGCCCGACAATCCGGCCTTAGAACCGGAAGATGATATTGACACACCAAGCTGTCCTGTGTGTGGCTCAGAGAATTACGATTATTTGTTTTTCCGGGATGATGAATGTGTGGGTTGCGATTCCTGCTTAAAACAGATGGACATAGACGAAGTTTTAACAATTTTCAAGGAGGTATTAGAAGTATGAAAAAGACCAATAACGTTGTTGAACAGTTACCCATTCGCCCGATGCCGAAATTTCCCGAATTAAAAAGCAAGATGGGAAGACTGAACATTCGCCAAATCGACCTTGCCCGTGCAACCCTGCTGGATGCAACAGGCATTTCCCTTCGAATGTCCGGCAAGTATCCGTGGAGGCTTGGTGAGGTGTACAAGGTGATGGAACTGATTGGGGAGCCTTTGGAAAAAATTCCGTTTTTCTTCCCTGAAGACGTTGTGGTTGCAAAAGCGAAGTGATTACAACCGTGCCCGTGCAATTCCTGACGGAATGGATTCGGGACAGTACACGGGACGGTTTATATAAAGTGGGCTGTTTATCGGCCCACATGATGGGGTGTAGCCAAGAGGTAAAGGCAATCGGCTTTGACCCGATTATACGCAGGTTCGATCCCTGCCACCCCAGCCAGCCGCTTTTCGCCATTTTTGCGGCATTCGAAGTCCTCCTGTTATATGACTGCGGGAAAGACCGCTGACACCCCGGAAAGACGGGGAGAGCCCTGCTGATGTGGCGCAATAGGCAGCGCAAGTGATTTGTAATCACTAGGTTGCGGGTTCAAGTCCCGCCGTCAGCTCCAACATTCAAAAATAAAAAATAAAGGCGGTGAAAATACGAGTTTAGAGAGAATCAAATGCAAAGATCACGATGATTGGATCATGCAACGATCATACGGAATTGGAGCTAGTGAAGTAGCGGCAGCTATCGGGATTTCGCCCTTTATGACACCGCTAGAGCTTTGGAAGATTAAAACCCGGAGAAAGAAACCAAAGGATCTGTCCGGGAATTCAAGGGTAGACTTTGGAAAAAAGGTTGAGAAATATATTCGGGGGATTTTTGCTTTAGAGCATCCCGAATTCAAGGTAAGTTATAACGAATTCGACATTTTGTACCAAACGGAACACCCATTTATCCGAGCAACATTAGATGGGGAACTGGAAGAAATCGACACGGGACGGCTTGGGATTTTAGAAATCAAGGCTGTCGAGTGTACACGGAAGGTTCAATGGGATAATTGGGACAGAAAGGTTCCAGATTACTACTACGCACAGCTTTTGCATCAGCTTTGCGCAAGTGGGGACAGTTACAAATTCTCATTTTTGACTGCAAAGATCAAGGGTATTAGTGGGGATTCCTCTTTGAAGACCTACGAGTACGAACGAGAAGAAATGCAGGGGGGCATTGATTGGCTGCTTGACAAAGCAGAAAGGTTCTGGTGGTACGTTGAAAACGACACGATGCCACCCTTAGAGATTGGATGCTGAGTGAATCCGACCAATTAAAGCTCTTTGAAGACAACCAAGCAATGGCGTATCATTGCTTGAACAAAGTATTTCCGGAATTTTCGACAAACAAGGACTATAAGCAAGTCGCTCTTGAAGGGCTTTGGATGGCTTGCAGGAAGTTTGACCCCGACAAGGGCTTTCGCTTTTCCACGTTCGCATACAAGGTCGTTGAGAACACGATCAGGAGGCGGTTAAGGGACGAAAGCAAAGCGATTCGTCATGGGGTTTTCTTTGTTTCGCTCGAAGAACCTGTGGATGCAACGGGGCGAACCGTTGGCGACACATTACAAGTGCCTGATTTTTCCGATGAATCCTGTTTCAGCATGGATCTTTCCTATGACCTGGATAAGCTGAATAGCCAGCAACGATCCATGATGGCGGCGTATGTGGAAGGAAAGACGCAGAGGGATATTGCGGCACAACACGGCGTTTCCCAATCTTATGTCTCACGATCTATTGATAGTGCAGTCAGGAAGGTTGGTCTTCAAAAAATTAGAAAGGGACGAAATATGGAAATTGAGATTTTGAACGAAGGGACGCAAGGCATTGCCAACTATGACAAGCTCATGGCGTGGGCGAAAGAACACACAGAGACCTATAAGGGCCTTGTGGTCATGGAAGATGGCATTGCGGTTGCAAAGCGTGATGTTGCCGATCTTCGGAAGATTGCCAAGATGGCGGATGAATACCGTATTGCATTGACGAGAGAACACGCTAAGAAGATCGAGACAACGGTTCAGCAGTTAAAGGAACTGGCGGCAACCTTCAACACAACGGCACAGCGAATCGATGTTCAAATCAAGGCATTTGCCGAGAAGGAAAAGAACGAGAAGAAGGAGCAAATTGAGGCGTTCTTTGCCGAAAACATTGGCGACATGGAGGGAATATTGGATATATCCAATATTTGGGACGAACGCTGGCTAAATAAGAGCGTCAAGATGGATGCCGTACAGAAAGCGATTGTGGAAAGCATCCAGAAGGTTCGAAATGGTATTTCTGCTATCCGAAACATGGGCGTTAAGTATGAGCAGGAAATGATTAACACCTTTGTTGAGAAGATGGATATGGCTGCCGCTATCGAAAAGAAAACCACACTTGAAAAACAAGAATCAGTTTTCAAAGCAGAAGAATCCGTTTCTATGGCCAAAGACGAAGACGAACCGGAACAGGCACAATACGAAGCGTTGCCTGAACCGGAAGAACCGGAGCATGACGAAGAATTGTTCACGTTAACCTTTACTGTAACAGGGACAAAGGAACAGTTAATTGCCCTTAAAGGCTTCATGAACAGCAACAATATCACATTCAAGAAAGGTTGAGACGAAACAAAATGAAAGTATCTCAGAATTTACCCGGCACATCTGGCGGGGCTCCTATGAAAGCATCTGCTAGTTTTTCCCAACAGATCGGTTCTCCTAATTATCAGCGGATGTTGGAAACTGCCATCTCCGATCCGAAACATCGGATGCGGTTCACATCATCCCTGATTGCGGCTGTTTCTGCTACTCCGGCATTGAAGAACTGCACTACTGACAGCATTATTACTGCGGCGTTGCAGTTTGTTCCCTTTGACTTCGCTATTGGCACGGGCGCAGCTTGGATCATTCCGTATGGCGAACGAGCCACATTCCAGATCGGTGCAAAGGGCTACAGACAGCTTGCCATGCGTTCCGGCATGTACAAGGATCTAGACACCATCGAGGTTCGAGAAGGAGAATTCCTGGGCCGTGATGAGTTTACTGGAAAGCCCAAGTTCCGATTCATCGAAGACGATGATGAGAGGGAAAAGCGTCCCATTATTGGCTACCTCGCCTATTTTGAGCTCCTGAACGGCTTTAAGGCGAATGTTTACTTCTCCAAGGAGAAGATGATGGAACATGCGCACAGATACAGTCAGGCGTTCGATAAAGAGACATACAAGAAATACGAGGTGTACCAGCAGACCGGAGAGGGTATGACGCAAAGCGAACTCAAAGCATGTTCTTCTCCGTGGTACGGCGACTTTAACGGCATGGCGGAAAAGACATGTCTAAAGCGGCTTCTCTCTCAGAAGGGCTTGCTGTCTACTGAGCTTGTGAATGCTTTTGCAGCTGAAAATGACCAGCCGCTTGATTCCAATGCGGGTATGTTTGAGGCTCCTATCCCTGCTGAAACCAACCTCCCTGAAAAGGAACAGGTAATTCCTGTTGATCCGAAAACTGGGGAAGTCGTGTCTCAGCAAAAGGATTCTGACGATTTCTTTTTTGACGAGTAACGGGAGGGCCTAAAATTGATTATCACATATCAGACGCAGAACGATCAAATTGCCTGTGTCGCATGGGGTTTCGTGAATTCTAACCCCATTAGGATGGAAGTCGGCAAATTCAACACGCCGAAGACCACTTTTTTTCTCAGAATGAGATCTGTTAAGCAGGGCGAACAGGAGTACAACCTTGATGCTGCATCTGTAGAGTGCTGGCGTGGTGCTGCCGATATTGCGGCACGACTGGAAAAAAGAGATCCAGTTTTAGTCTTTGGCAAACTGGAAGAAGACAAGTATTGGAGCGAGAGAAAGGGCGAACTGAATTTCAAAATCGTTGCGGATATGATTATCCCGCAAAGCGTTATTGAAATGGCTTCACAGGGTGCATTTACCACCCAGGTTCCCACGTTTAACGATACGCAGATCAATCCGGACGAGATCTTTGGAATGACTGATCCGGACTACACGACAACCATTTAACCCATTGGAGGCGGGGAAGTATGATTATGTTGCAAAAGGATGAAAACGGGACAATCAACTGCATTATGACGGGGAAGGTCGTAACCAACCCCGAAGTATCCGTTGACAAAAACGGCAAGAACAGAGCGTTCTTTTGGGTAGAGTATGCGGTTTCTAAAACCCTTCACGGGAAGGGCTATCGTCCCATCAAGTGCCTTTGCTTGACATATTATCCCCGCCTTTTCGACATCATCCGGACACTAAAAAGAAACGAATCGGTTCGTCTGCACGGGATCATGCTAGAGAACAAAGAAAAGATGATGAAAAGCGGAATCATGGAACGTTTTTTGAGTGTGCAAACAATAGAGTGTTGTGACCGCCTACATGAAATGCAAATCCAACACATCAGGGAAAGCGTGTACAACAAGCAGATTTCCGGCCTAGTCGATGCTGCAGAGGGCGTGGTATTCGATCACAAACACGACACGGGTTTTTAGGCGTTGACATTCATAAATTATTTTGTTAATATTCGATAAATAACAGGGGAAAATAAATATTTTAATAAAAGCCGTCATTTGACTTGTAAGCGGCTTATGGTATTTCAACGGAAAATCCTGCTAATACGGCGCAAAAAGCCCTCGGAACGGAAATGGTGGCTTTTGACAGGCAAATTAGCGCAATACTACACAACAAAAACGCATTAAATAAATATTAAATTGATACGGAGGAAGAAATGGATAATGTAAAGTGGATCAAGATTGCAACAGGATTGCCGGACAACAGGAAAATTAAGCAGATTCGAAAGTTGCCTGACGGGGACACCATTGCATTGATGTGGGTCTTCCTGATGTGTCTTGCCGGGGAAACCAATGCCGATGGCATGGTCTATTTCACGCCAGAGATCCCTTACACGGACGAAATGCTTGCAGGGCAGTTTGACATGGACATTAACACAGTCAGGTTGGGCCTGAATACCTTTCAGCGGTTTGGGATGATTGAGATTATCGATAACATCATCTGTCTGGGTTCATGGGAAAGATGGCAGTCTGTTGAAGGTCTGGAGAAGATCCGGGAGCAGAACAGGTTGCGGAAGCAGAAGCAAAGAGCGAAACAAAAAGCCCTTCCAGAAGGTGTGTCACGTGATGTCACGGGACAAGTCACGCAATGTCACGCAACAGATAAAGAAGAAGATATAGATATAGATAGAGATATAGATATAGATACAGAAAAAGATATAGAAAAGAAAAAATCTAAAAAAGAAAAGTCGGAAGAACTTCTGGAATCACTTCTGCCGCAGCACAACCTTTCGCCCGTTGTTAAGGATACGGTCAGGAAGTGGATTAAATACAAGGCGGAAAGGAACGATCACTACAAAGAGACGAGTTTAAGCACGTTGCTTGGCCGCATTGAGAATCGTTGCCTGAGATACGGCGACAAGGCGGTGTGTGAGATCATAGACGACAGCATATCCAACGGATGGAGCGGGATTATCTTTGACCGTTTGGAATCCAAGAACAACCAGACGCAAACAAGGATTGCGAACGATCCGAACGCAAAAAGGCCGAAATATAAAAAGTTAGAATAAAGGCAGGAGGTTTTATGGAGCAGCATTTTGAATCACAGGTCGAAAGAGCAGTAATTGGGTCGATGCTTGTCGAGAACGATTACCTTGAAATGGGCATGGAATCCCTGTCCATGGAAGATTTCAGGGACAAGGATTGCAAACGCATCTTCTCCGCAATGTCTTGTTTGAATCAAGGCGGCGCATTGATTGACCCCGTTACTGTTGGCGAAATGTTTGAAAGCGATTACATGGGTAAGATCCTGGATATTGCAGGGGATAGCGCATATTCTCCCTCCCATTTTTCCGGATACTTAGCCCAACTCAAAGAGGCTTCCAAAATGCGAAAGTTCCGGGAAGGTATCGCAAAGATTTCAAGGCTTGCAAAGGACGGCGATCCATCCGTCTATGAAAAAACACAGGAATTGCTTGACGATTTGGAAGATGAGGGATCAAATGACGGAGAAGTTAAGTTGATCGGTGACTGCATTTTCTCTGCCATTGCGGGGATCGGAGAGCGGAAAAAGGGCATTTCAACAGGCTACCCGGCACTCGATAGGCATATTGGCGGTTTTGTGAAGTCCAACCTTGTGGTTGTGGCAGGAAGACCATCGATGGGTAAATCTACGCTTGCCGAAAACATGGCTCTGAATGTCGCAAAGAGAGACGGAAATGTTGTCGTTATCTTTTCTCTCGAAATGCAGAACGAGGAAATTTCACGCCGTTTATCCATGGGACATGCCAAGGTTTCAGAACGAGATATCGCTATTCGAGACCAGAGGGCCGTAAACAGACTGATGGATGGAGCACAGGAAATACAGCCGTTAAAAATCTTTTGCTACGACAATGGATCTCTGACGGCACAGAAAATGTACAACACATGCAAGCGAATCAAGAAAAAAGAGAAACGGCTTGATGTTGTGATTGTGGACTACATTGGTCTCATGAAAGCCACCAGCCAAAGGAAGAATGCTTCTCGCCAGCAGGAAATCGGAGAAATCAGCCACGCTATGAAACAGATGGCTATGGAACTAGAGTGTACTGTCATTATGGTAGCTCAGTTGAACAGAGGCCCGGAAATGAGAAGCGATCATGAACCAATCATGGCAGACCTCCGGGAAAGCGGTGACATTGAGCAGGACGCAGATGTAATCCTGTTCCCCTATCGTCCCTATGTGTACGATGAGACGGAAAATCCAAGGGACGCACAAATCATCATTGCGAAAAACAGAAACGGCCCCACGGGAAAGATCGATTTGCATTGGTTCGGGGAATGGTTCCTGTTTGCGAATCCGGCAAGAGAGGAAGACGAAGACGAATGAAAAATAAGCTGATTGAGTTGTTAAATCCAATATTGTTAAAGTACCGCTTTGATGCGTTTGAAAACTCTGACAAAATTGCCGACCACCTTATAGCCGACGGCGCAACCATCCAGCGGTGGATTCCCGCGAACGAACCGCCGAAGGAAGCCGGGGAATACAATGTGGCGATTAAAGGTGCGTCCGTTTCCACTACACTATTTTATTCTGTCCATAATAAAGCATGGTATGACGATTATTTTGAACAGCCTTATGAAGTCACCCATTGGATGAGCTTGCCCGAACCGCCGAAGGAGGAAGCATGAGCAATAGAGTACAGTTTCGCAGATACGATACACCGCCCACCACCGCCGACCGCATCCGGGCCACGAGCGACGACAAAGAGCTGGCAAAACTCCTTATGAAAAGGGCATACGTTCAAAATGATTTACCAGGGATTGTGTTCCATGGATTTTGCTATTTAGCGTATTTCCTGACGGAGATTCACAACAAGACGGGGGATAAGGAGGATTGATTATGCATATTTTAAAAGATTACCCGCATTTAATCTTCCGAGGATTGCGTGGATAAACCTAATATATGAGCATTTACATTGGGATCGACCCCGGAAAATCGGGAGCATATGCAGCATTGTTTGAGGACGGGGAAGTTTTTTCCCGTCCTTGGGATGATTCGCTGTTTGTGAAAGAAATGTGTGGGTTTGCGGATATCGCAAGAGAAAGAAGCGAACCCATTGTGGCTTGTGTTGAGAAGGTCGGATCATTACCGAAGCAAGGCGTTAAGTCTACGTTCAAGTTCGGAAAATCAGCCGGATTCATTGAGGGAGTGTTGCAAGCAAATGGGATTCCCTATCAGCTTGTACCTCCCCAAACCTGGAAGAAGGAGTTTAGCTTAAACAGCGACAAGAAGCGATCCATTGAGACCTGTAAAAAGCTTTTTCCGGGTGTGAACATGAGAAGAACAGAGCGTTGCACAACAGATCATGACGGCATTGCAGAAGCCCTTTTAATGGCTTTGTATGCGAAAAGGAGATTTTAATGGCATCAAAATGCATGTCCTGCGGGAAAGAAATCAGGGAGGCGCAAGCAGTACGTGTTAGCAAGCGTTTTCGGCACAATGGAAAACTTCCTGTCTGCCCAAAGTGCCAAACCGAACGTTTTGACAGTCTGAACGCTGAAACAAAAAATCCGGCGATTGCGCTGTATATGATGTGCGCTATGCTGGATTTCCCCTTCTGGATTTCTATCGCATCGGAATCCGTGAAGCAGACGGAACAAAACATCTGGAATTACTACCATGAGGCGGTATTGAAGGATGAAAAGTTGAGCGTTGACCACGGGGAAATGCTTTCTTTTGCCGATGGCGAAGCTTCCTTCAAAGGCGTATTGAACCTAGTATCCAGCGGGAAGGTGCAGTCCGCAAAGAGCATTGACGCTCTTGAAAAAGCCCGTGAAAAGTGGGGAATTAGATACATAGGTGATTCTACCGATGGCACGGAGCAGACGAAGGAATACACGAATGACGAACTGTGTGAACTTGAGAATTTTTACAAGGAACAGGCCGCAGAATTTAAGGGAGGATTGACCCCTAGAATTAAAAACGCAATCCGTGAGATCTGCATCTGTCGTTTGGAATGGAAACGCTGCATGGGCCGGGGAGATTCGCAGAGCGCAAAGCGATACTCTGACATGATTAAAGATATCATGGCCCGTGAAGGTATGAGGGCTGGTGATGCCAAACCCTTGGAGGCAATGCGTATTGATTCCATCATTGACCATCTTGAAAAGAAGGGTGCAGTCAAAGACGGGAAGATTGTTGGCAAGAATGAATTGATTAAAATCCTTGCAAAAGATCACCCGAAGTACAGCACATCTTTGGACATTGTGGATGCCATGATGATGGCCATCGTCAATACCATGCGGAAGAATAACGGCCTTGCGGAGGTGGAACGGCTGCCTCTCGCTGCCCAGGTAAAGGATGTATTCGGGGAACTTTTGACGGCTCCTAGTGCGCTCGAAAAACACGCCATGGCAAAAATGGGCATGGTGAAACCCCAACGGGAAAGGGAACACGAAGGAGGCGGAATAGATGCCCTCTGATTACATCTACAACAAAAATGACCGTGTATGGGTTCAGGAAGAAAAAGAACGAAAAATCGAATACGATGATAGCGATATTTTTGACCCCGATAGCTGGGGTCTACTCATATCTTATTGGAGGGCTTGCCCGGATCGGCTGCTGGATTTAATGGAGGCTGACAACCCAACGTACAGCGTTGGCATCATTCAAAGGCTATGTATTCGTGCCTATTGCTCTTTTGTGCATGTGTTCATAACGGGCAGTCGTGGCCTTACAAAGTCTTTCACAAGCCTTACTGCAAAGCTATTGATGGGCGTTTTGTACCCAGGGATCATCATGCGTTATTACGGCCCGTCTCAAAAGCAGATGGCGGAAATTGCATCCGAAAAGTGGGAGGCAATCAAACAGCAATGGCCGGGGTTAGCATCCCATTGGGAAGTCGTTTCTAACGCCCAGGAACGTTTTGAGGTTAAGACAAAATACGGTTCTGTTTTGTCGATCACGATTGTTCGTGGTAACGACTGTAACGGGATTACGGGCGAGGAAGTTGCCCAAAGTGAAGCGGGTAAAGCATTCGACTTCAAGGAATTTGCGGAAGCAGTTCTTCCTACGGCCCGTGTAGCTAGAAAGATCAACAAAGAGAATGACCCGTTTTTCCCTAACTACCAGAAGCAGTACATCACAAGCGCAGGGAATCAGCAGGGGGAAGCTTATCAATATCGGCGGGATACCTTTAACGAAATGATTGACAGCGATACGGCATTTTGCGTAGATTTGCCGTACTCCGTTCCTGTACTTTCCGGCATTCGGGACGCAGATTACTACATTGATCTGCGGAGCAAAATGACACCGGAAGCCCAACTGCGTGAAATCGATTCCATATGGACGGGTTCAAGCGAGAATCCCGTGATTCGTGATTGCGTATTAACCGAATCCAAGATATTGCCCATCATGGAAAACAGGCATTGCGGAGATCCCAATGCAATCTATGTTTTAGGGTACGATGTATCCTATGCTGATGGCGCAAATAACGCCAAATGTGCAACCTCTGTTTTGAAGTGTGAGTTTCAAACAGAAGCCGCTAAGAAGGATCGGTTTTTAAAATCCTTTGTGTATATCACAGACAATCCGCCTCCCAGGGATCAGTTTTTGCAAGCGAGGCAATTGAAGGACAGGTGGTATCGGTTTTACATGGAGGGCGGCAGAGGAACCTATATCGCTATTGACGCATGGCAATACGGAAAATCTATCGTGGAAACCTTGCACAGGGATTTAGGGGATGGGCTGCCACCGCTTTGCTGTATCAACCATGAGTTCCCGGAACTAGAACAGCCTGGGGCATTGCCTGTAATCTATGCAATTAAGGCAACCGCTGGCTATGGTGGCGGCGACCATGATCCTGACATTGAAATGATCCGATATGCAGAACTGGAATGGGAGCACCGTAACGTAAGGCTATTGATTAGCAATATTTACGATGGCGTGAGGGCGTACAAGCTCATGCACCACATCAAAGACGATGAAGCGGATCCATCCATTGCAATTCCGTACTTGAAGACCAAAGAAATGTGCGGACAGATTGCCAACCTCCAAAAGAAAGCAACGGGAGAGACCAGAATCAGCAAATCGATTCAGAGAGATATGTGGTCTTCCTGCAAATATGCGTTGAGACTTGCCCAAATCCTTGAACGTGAAGAACAGATCAATGGTGCAAAAACGGTAAGTCCTTGGCAGGAATTCTTTTCAAAACAAAACGAAAGCGGAAACATGTTCCAAATACCCAAGACTGGCAATGGTCTTGTTTCAAGAATCATAGGGCGGAGGGGCGGAAATAATAGATAATGGCTAAAAAAATTAGATTTCGGCTTTATGCAATGGAGCCGACCGAAGAAAACATTGCTTGTGCATTCAGGGAAGAATATCACAGAATCACGCCTGAGTACGTTTTGATCTATACAAGACGGGGGCAGAAATCCGCACTTGAACTAAGTGGGGAAGATCTGCTAAGTCTTTCCGATATGGATTGGATGTGGCTGCAAGAATGCAATGTTGAGATCTTGGAAAAGTTTGTATCTGAACATGAGGACAGCTTAAAGAAATCAAGAGATAGGTTTGCCTCCGAACTTTTAGACGAACTGCAAAGAGAGGAAGACAATGGCAAGACCGAAGAAGCAACAGACGCAGGAACAGAAGAAGGTTGATGTGAGGGAAAACGCCTCCTTCTCCCAACTCTTTCATGCGCTAGAAACGAAATACGCTGGATTAGATGCGGCCCAAAAGATTTCGGCCATTTCCAGAACCAGCCTTTACAATGCATATACCAATAACCCGTTTGTGCAAAACAACCGGGTTAAATCCATTTCTTCCCTGCCTGTAGAGCATTCCAAGGATGAGATCGTGGACATGCTCAAAAGACCAGGGCAAAACGAAATTGCATTAAGGCAGACAGCGAATGCATTAGAGTGGAGCGCATACCCCTATTTTAAGCTCCGCAAAACGTACCAAGATATCCTGACATACCGTTACTACTCCTATCCTTGCTATCTGGAAGAAAAAGACGGAAAGAACAAGGAGTTCTTACGGGAATGGAGGCTTGTCGAAAAGATCAATCAAGCGTTACAGCCTGAAAGAGCGGCGCATGAAATTGCCGGGCAAGCTGTGAGAGACGGGAAGGTGTTTTATACACTCCGGCACTCTGTTGATAAATCCCACAATGCGGTCAACTATTGTTTCCTACAACAGCTTCCCCAAGATTGGGTTAAGATCGTAGGATTCAACAATGTCAGCAAGTACACAGTTGCGTTCAATCTGATGTATTTTAATCAGCCCGGAACAGACTGGCGGCAGTTCGGCGATATCTTGAAGCCCTATATGAAGGACTTTTTTGATATCATGGGTGATAGCATCGGGAAGGATATCACCGATAAAAAGGTGGTGTATGCATCCGACAAGGGAACCGTAAACCATGCAAAGCTCCAAGAGTTTGCAAAGAGCGATAGATCTTATGGAACGGATGTGTACATGCAGAACGGGAAATGGTTCTATTGGGCCACGCTCCCTGTAGAAAGCGTCTGGACATTTGAGGCTGACGATGCAACACCCATTGTTGCGCCCTCTATGGCAGGTCTGATCCTTTCCATGGCACAGATTTCTCAGTACGAAAACGTACAGCTTGAAATCGTCCAGAACCCCCTTATTTCCGTTATGACGGGCGAAATCCCGTATCAGGATAATCAGTACACCGCAAAGGAAGACAGCTACAAAATGTCTCCTACGGGTCGTGCGTTCTATGAAGCACTCTGGTATCAGATGTGTGCAGCCAACAATACAAGCGGCATTGGGTTCTTCCCGGCACCGCTTGAAAACATGAAGCTTCAACAGCTTTCGGAGGCACCTAGCGCAACTGATATTTCTGGTAAGGGATACTCCTATGCCATGATGAAGTCGGGTTCCGGCATCTTACCGATTTCCACGGAACCGAGAGCGGGAATGGTGAATGTTTCTTCTCAGATTGAGGCTCAGTTTGCCCGTGGCATTTATCGGAACTTTGAGCGTATGATGAATTGGCTGTATGGGAAGCTGAACCTGAATTATGAATGGAAGTTCAAAATGTTCGGCGATATCTTCACGGAGGAAGCCGAACTGGAATCCGCAAGAAAGGGTCTGTCTTTGGGCATCTTAATGGATGCATTGAAGTATGCAGCTATTTGCGGACATTCTCTGCTTGATGATCTGTCGATCAGCAATGCGGTAATTGGTATCGGGATCATGGATAAGAGATTGCCCCTTGTGACAAGCTATACTGCATCCAACAAGGACGGAAAGTTGCCTCCCGGTGGAAACAGCCCTTCCGCAGAGAACCCCGAAGGTGGAAGACCGACAAAGGATGCTGGCGAAATGGAAGCGGGGGCCGATGAAGGTCAGGAATCCAGCATAGATGCCGGGGATTAAAATGTTCTTGCATGTAACGGGCAAGAATGATATAATGAGAGCACAAAAGGTGCTACCGATAAGCGGTTAGCCGACTGAGTTAAGGAATGACCGTAATCTTGTCGGATTGGGCGGTCATTTCTTTTTTGCGTTTAATAGCAAAGACGAAAGCGAAACGATGAACGTTAGAAGCAAAAAAAGATCGCTCCATGTCACCATAAGCTCCACCCCCTTTCTATAAGGGAATGGCTAACCGCCTACCATCTTAGGTAGCACCTTTTTGCAGTATAGCATATTAAAAGACACGTTTCAACAAAGCATGGGCCATTTGGCCCTTGTTTTTATTTTTGGCGAAATATGCGCTTATGAATAAATCCAAATGTGACAGAAAACTATAAATAACGGAGGCGAAAACGCCAAGTTTGTTGAGCAACCATTACACTAACGAATCATTATACGGAGCCTTTGAATGAATATTTATACACAATATACGTATAAAAATACAGAATACGAAGCAATTAGAGATCCCGCACGTGGAGTAGTGGCTGCGTATCAGGATGCCGCAAGGTTCTTGGATACGATTAAAGAGTGGGTCTACATTGAAACCGGAATGATTCACACATCGGAATTCATCCATAGAATGGCCCATGAAATGCCAAAGCGTTTTGATAGGTTCGGGGATATTCTGCACGAAAGACATTTGTCGATTGAATACCCGGCCACTAATGAGTTGACAGAGGAAATCGGCGATATGAACCGGGTATTTGAGTTCGTAATCTCCATTCTGGACAACATTCAAGAGGCTTTGGAACGGTTCCATGCCGCTACTGACAACGGGAGGTTTAAGCCTATGGCGTTAGCCGTAGAAGACCTTATGATGGAAAACTCCCGTGATTATACAAAGGTTCTCGAAGCATGGGCAATGTGGAATCAAGATGTTTCCGCAAGCTCTTTTGATAGCTGGATGAGACATATTTCGGAGGTTGAAGACTGATGGGCAAGTTGAAAACCGCACCTGCACAAAAGAATCAGTCCTTTCTTGGGAAAATGCGGGTGCTTTCCAAGGAAAACGAATTCCTTTACAGAGTTGAAGTGTACCTGCTGAATCAGGAGATCAACAGAAACGGTTGGAAGTACCTGAATCTGGAAGAACACAAAGATCTATTTGTTGACACCCCGTTATTGGTTGCTTATGTGCAGAACGGGCAAAAGGTCGGTGATGGCCACAATTTCAAGATGAAGCGTGGCGCAGATGGCAGGGAGTATGCATCCTTCACAGATTCCACAAGTGAACGAATCGTTGGCTGGATCAGGAGCAAGGATGATATTCGGATTGAAAACGTTGACGGTATCGACTGGATTGTTGCAGATGCAAATATTTGGTCGTGGTACGCTGCAGAACTAACGGATATGCTTGCCGAACAGGGATCGGACGGCATGGACGTGAGTATAGAAACCCTGATTGATGAAATGCATATTGAAGGGGATGTGGAAGTCTATTCAAAGTACAAAATTTTAGGCACAACCATCCTTGGAAAAGGTGTTGCTCCTGCGGTTGCCGGGGCGCATATCAGGGCACTTTCGTATGGCGAAGACCTGGAACAGTTGAAAATCAGGGTTGCAGCCTATGAAGAAAAAAAGAATCAAACAAAAGGAGTGAACACCAGCTATATGAACAAGAAAGAGAGAAAGGCTTTGGAAGAAAAGTTCACGGATTATCGTGTGCTTTCCGTTTCCGAAGATGGTTGCCATGTCCTCTTGCTCTCCAACTCCGGCTCCGTTTGCGCTTATGAATTTGCTGACGGCGAAGTTACAGTTGCACCTGAGAAGATCAGAAAGTGCAACGCCACCGTTGTGATCGATGGCGAAGATAGCGTTCGGTTTGGCATGAATGAGCTTACCGAGGATCTTTCCGAACGGTTGGACGAGGCTGAGAGAGCCAAGGCCGATGCCGAAAAGGAGTGCCAGGAAAAGACCGAAGCTCTGAACCGCATGGAAGCCGCCGAAAAGAAACGCCGCATTCAGGCCGTGAAGGATGCTGTCCGCAACGAACTGTCTAAGTTCAACGAGGAAATGGACGAGGACGAAAAGGTGGACGAGGCTGTTTGCAAGGAGATCGAGGACAAGGCTGACAACGGCGAATACGCCGAGGTTTCCGACAAGAACGGCGAATGGTGCGGCGACAAGGCAGCTTGTGACGAACTTCTGGCAAAGTGCGCCAAGAAGGTCATGGAGGCCAAGAAGCAAAAGGCCAAGAACAACCAGACTATTCATGTTTGGGATGGCCTGAAAAAGAATAGTGAGCAGGGCAATGGCATTGGTGCTTTGCTTGCAAGAGTGAACAAGTAAAAGGAGTGAAATAGAATGGCTTATATTGCTAACACAATGTTCTCCCAGCGGGCCACTAATGCCGCTCATGACGATCTTGCCAACATCCCCGGCAAGTTCCAGGCAAGCGGTCAGGATGAAATCTGCTCTGCTGGTTTTCTCTGCGTCCGTAGCACTCAGATTCCTTCCGAAGCTTACGGCTCCTATAATGTGCTCAACGAGAACGCTTGGATTATGACTGCCGCCGCTGAGGGTTCCAATAGCATTTATGCTTGCAATCCCTACAATGTGAACGAGGTTCAGGATCCTTCTAACGGCAACATTTACAAGGTTGGCCACAACACCCTTGGCCTCCCTGCCCCCGCTGGTAGCATCGTGTCCTTTACCAAGGTGGACTTTGCTTCCAACGAGAAGATCTATCGCTTTGGTGCTGGCAACATCTCCGGTGCTGTTGGTACAAACAAGTTCTTTACCGTTGCCAACGGCCTCCTGACCCCTGCTGCTGCTGCTCCTCAAAGCGGCGTGTATTTTGAGCTTGTTGGCTCCGGTACTGCCATTCAGGGTACTTACGCTGGTATGGGCTACTATGACCTGATGGCCAAGACTGTTGCGTAAAGAAAGGAGTTAAACAATGGAAAAGCTCAGAATGAACAACGTTCCCGTTTCTCTGTTTGAGAGCAACGGCACGACAAGAGAGGATATTGTCGCAACTGGCCGTCTGCTGATGTGCGAATCCTTTGGCCGTGAAAATGACCGTATTCGTGCAAACGCTGGCCTTAACAAGACCAACACCAACTACCGTCTGGGCGATCAGACCTACCAGACCACTTCTGCCAACCACAAGAAGGATCTGCTTCTGTATTGCGCAAAGCTGGCCTGTGACGCTACTGGCAGACGGTCTCCCGAAAGTCTGGAAGACTTCATGCGGATGCAGCGGGACTTCCAACGGGATAACACCTTTATGCGTGTTCTCGCTGGCGTGACTACTGAAATCATCCGACCCATGCTGCCCTATGTCATTTCTGACGCAGTTGGCCGTCTGGCTCAGACCACTACTGTTCCCATGGGAGAAACCCGTGAGATCACCGTTGGTTCCGGCGAAATTCTTGTGTTCCAGGATTCCGCTTGGGGTGCTTCCCGCTCTACTCCCCGTGGTGAGCTCTACGATGCGACCTTTACTCTGAATCCCAAGCCCAAGACTGCTACCTGCTTTATCCGTTGGTATCAGCTTGTGGGTAATGACCGGGATATCGGCCTCTGGTACAACAGCCTTGCCGCTGGCATGTACAACTATATCATGGGCATGTTCACTCAGGCCCTGAACACAGCCGCTACCAACACTCAGTTCACCCCCAGCTTCATGGTGTTTAATACCTACAACACTCAGAACTGGATTAACGCTGCCAAGTATGTGTCTGAGGTCAACCATAGCCCCCGAACCTCCATCATGGCATACGGCGATTACTCCGCTCTGGCACAAGTTCTGCCCTCTGGCACCACCCAGGATGCGTCCCTGACCTTCTTCGCTGGCGAGGAATGGAACCGGGCTGGCTATCTTGGCACCGTTATGGGCGTTAAGAACTACGCTGTTGAGAATGTCATGCTTCCCAACACACAGTACACTACTGGCACCGAGATGTTCAAGTCGGAGGCCAAGCGGTC